>NZ_RJNX01000006.1:0-138287 GCF_003942775.1 Streptococcus mitis
TGGGCCGTGTCTCAGTCCCAGTGTGGCCGATCACCCTCTCAGGTCGGCTATGTATCGTCGCCTTGGTGAGCCGTTACCCCACCAACTAGCTAATACAACGCAGGTCCATCTGGTAGTGATGCAATTGCACCTTTTAAGCAAATGTCATGCAACATCTACTCTTATGCGGTATTAGCTATCGTTTCCAATAGTTATCCCCCGCTACCAGGCAGGTTACCTACGCGTTACTCACCCGTTCGCAACTCATCCGGAGAAGCAAGCTCCTCCTTCAGCGTTCTACTTGCATGTATTAGGCACGCCGCCAGCGTTCGTCCTGAGCCAGGATCAAACTCTCATTAAAAGTTTGAGTTCTCACTCATTTCTGTCACTGACAGATTTATTGTTTTTTCATTGTTCAGTACTACAACCTTAGTTGTAGTGCCCTGCACATTGGTTCGTCTTGTTCAGTTTTCAAAGGTCTTTGTCACTTGCTTCTCTCAAGTGACAACTATATTAGTATATCACAGTCGCTTTCGCTTGTCAACACTTTTTTGAAACTTTTTTAACTTTTTTTCATCAAGTGCCTCAACCGCAACATACCATAGTCCGTACGGGATTCGAACCCGTGTTACCGCCGTGAAAAGGCGGTGTCTTAACCCCTTGACCAACGGACCTGAGCTGTTATTTTCAACTCTTACTATTATACTGGCTTTTCAAACTTTGTCAACACTTTTTTGAAACTTTTTTCAAATTAAGTAAAAAGAGCCAGAATTAAACTGACTCTTCTATTGATTATTAAACTTAGAAGCACGTTCTTCTCCCCACCAATATGGGATTAGTTCTGCGACTTTCACTGTCTTTCTTCTATCGTAGTCCATCATGAATTCTGCATCTTTATTTTCAGCATTAAGCTCTAAAAGGAATTCTCTACAGGCACCGCAAGGCATGGCTGAACTTCCACCATAAGGTGGTTTGTCTCGAAAGGCTAAGACTTTTTTAACCTTAGTTTGTCCCGAAAATTGGTACATATTGAAGAGTGCTGCCCGCTCTGCGCAGAGATGGAAAACACCACAGGTTCCCTCCATACAGAATCCTGTAAATATTTGTCCATCTTCTGCTTCTACTGCGGCAACGACATGATTCGCATAAACAAAATCAGACACTTCATGTGGATTATACAATTTCTGTGCTTCTTCGTACATTTTTTCCCAGATGTCCATTATTGTACCCTTCTTACTTAGAGATTTCCTTTAGCATATTTTCGATATGTTGGATTGATTTTTCACGGCCTAACAAGAAGATCGTATCTGGCAATTCTGGTCCATGCATTTCACCTGAAACAGCGATACGAATAGGCATGAAAAGATTTTTCCCTTTAATACCTGTTTCTTTTTGGACTGCTTTAATTTGTGGGAAGATATTCTCTGTCACAAATTCATCATCTGTCATCGCTTCAAGTTTTGCTTTGAAGGCTTCAAGAACTGTTGGGACTGTTTCCCCCGCCATGACTTCGCGCTCTGCTTCTGTCAATTCTGGAAAATCTGAGAAGAAGAGATCTGTCAATGGGATAATCTCATCTACTGATTTCATTTGTGGTTTATAGAGCTCAACTAGTTTTTCAGCCTTGTCAGTTAAACGGCCTGCTTCCTCTAAGAATGGTTTTGCCATTTCAAAGATAGTTTCTAGGTCTGCATTCTTGATATAATCATTGCTCATCCAGTCGAGTTTCTTCTGATCAAAGGCTGCTGGAGACTTGCTCAGGCGGTTTTCATCGAAAAGTTTAATCAATTCTTCACGAGAGAAAATCTCATCTTCGCCACCTGGGTTCCAACCAAGAAGAGCAATAAAGTTAAAGACTGCTTCTGGAAGGTAACCTTTTTTACGGTAGTCTTCGATAAACTGAAGGGTATTAGTATCGCGTTTAGACAATTTTTTCCCAGTTTCAGAGTTGATAATCAAGGTCATGTGACCAAACTCTGGAGCTTCCCAACCAAGCGCTTCATAAACCATGAGCTGTTTTGGTGTATTAGCAATATGGTCGTCTCCACGGATAACATGGGAGATTTGCATATCATGGTCATCGATGACAACGGCAAAGTTGTATGTTGGGTAACCGTCTTTCTTTTGGATAACCCAGTCACCACCAATATTGCCACCTTCAAATTCGATATCACCTTTAACCATATCATGCCACTTGTAGATACCTGACTCATTGACCGCCAAACGAACTGTTGGAATGATACCAGCTGCTTCACGTTCTGCGATGTAAGCTGCTTTTTCCTCTTCACTCATACCAAGGTATTCGTTAATGTAGCGAGGTGTTTCACCAGCTGCTTCTTGGCGTTCGCGTTCAGTTGCCAACTCTTCTTCTGTAACGTAAGATTTGTAGGCTTTTCCTTCAACTAGCAATTGATCGATGTATTTTTGATACAAGTCCAAACGCTCAGACTGACGGTAATTTTCATGTGTTTCTGGGCTTTCATCCCAATCCATACCTAACCAGCGAAGGTTTTCAAGCTGTGAACGTTCACCATCCTCGACATGACGTTTACGGTCAGTATCTTCGATACGAATGATAAAAGTTCCACCATGATGACGTGCGTAAAGGTAGTTGAACAATGCTGTACGGGCATTCCCGATGTGTAGTAGTCCTGTTGGACTTGGTGCGTAACGTACGCGGATATCTTTTGACATAGTTTCTCCTATAAAGTCTCTAGGCGTCTGCCTTTTTACTCTCTATATTATATCACAAGTCTTGGCTGAGTCCAATTTCTATGGATAAAGAGAGTAAAAAGAGTGGACAAACCACTCTTTTCTTCTATTATAGACGTGCGTTAAGTTCTTTGCTCAATTCTTCAAATCCTGGTTTTCCAAGAAGGGCAAACATGTTACGTTTGTAAGCTTCAACACCTGGTTGGTCAAATGGGTTGATAGCATTCAAGTAACCTGAAAGAGCGATAGCCAATTCGAAGAAGTAGATAGTGTAACCAAGAGTGAAAGCGTCTTGCTCTGGAAGAGTCACGTACATGTTTGGTACATCACCATCTGTGTGGGCAAGAAGAACACCATCAGTTGCTTTTTTGTTTACAAAGTCAACGTCTTTTCCTTGAAGGTAACCAAGTCCATCAAGGTCTTCTTCCAAGCTAGGAATAGTCACGTTTTTACGAGGTTTGTCAACACGAACAACTGTTTCAAACATGATACGAGTTCCTTCTTGGATAAATTGACCAAGTGAGTGCAAGTCAGTTGAGAAGTTGGCTGAAGTTGGGTAGATACCTTTTTGGTCTTTTCCTTCTGATTCACCAGCCAATTGTTTCCACCATTCTGAGAAGTATTGAAGTGATGGCTCGTAGTTTACCAAGATCTCAGTTGCATAGCCTTTACGGTAAAGGATGTTACGAACTGCTGCGTATTGGTAAGCTTCGTTTTCAGAGATTTTATCTGAAGTGTAGTCTTTGCGAGCTGCATTTGCACCTTCCATAAGGGCTTTGATGTCAGCTCCTGATGCTGCGATTGGAAGCAAACCAACGGCTGTCAATACTGAGAAGCGTCCACCGATATCATCTGGAACAACAAATGTTTCCCAACCGTTAGCGTCTGCTTCAACCTTAACAGCACCTTTTTGGCGGTCAGTTGTTGCATAGATACGTTTGTTTGCTTCTTCTTGACCGTATTTCTTAACCAAGAGTTCTTTGAAAACACGGAAAGCAATCGCTGGTTCAGTTGTTGTACCTGATTTAGAAATCACGTTTACTGAGAAATCTTTATCAGCTACGTACTCTACCAAGTCAGCAAGGTAAGTAGATGAGATTGAGTTTCCTGCGTAAAGGATTTGTGGAGCCTTGCGTTCTTCTTTTGTTTGCAAGTTTGCAAAGTGGTGGTTCAAGAAGTCGATTGCTGCTTTGGCACCAAGGTAAGATCCACCGATACCGATCACAACCAAAACATCGCTGTCTGATTTGATTTGCTCAGCAGCTTTCAAGATGCGGTCAAATTCTTCGCGGTCGTAGTTTTCAGGAAGGTCCAACCATCCCAAGAAGTCGCTACCAGCACCAGTTCCTTTACGGATCAATTCATCTGCTGCTGTTACTTGTGATTGCATGTATTCCACTTCATGTGGTGCAACAAATTTGTCTAAAACTTTTGAATAATCAAATTTAATATGTGACATGTTATTCCTCCAATATTTCTTCTTTTCTATCATAACGCTTACCTTCGTTTTTTTCAAGTTTTTTTGTCGAATTTCTCCAATTTTTATCAGAATTCAAACGTTTGCGTAAAAATCCCACATTCCAAAAATTTTGAAAAAATAAAAGAAAGAACGACTAGATGTTCCAGTCGTTACAGTTCATTCAATAAATACTCAAATAATTCTAAATTGCCATCTTCTTCATTAACCAGAAACTCTGGATGCCACTGCAAACCAATAATGCGGTGCTCATCGATAGACTCAATCGCTTCGATGGTCTGGTCTCTTGGGTCAATAGCAGTTACACGGAAATTAGGTGCCAAATCTTTAATACTCTGACGATGAACGGAATTAACTTGACTTTCTTTTCCAAATAACTTAGCCACCACACTTCCTTCTACTGTCTCAATAGAATGAGATGTCCCGAAAGGTAGTCCTTGCCAGTGGCCTTCGATTTCTTGATTGAGAGTTCCCCCAAAGGCAACATTGACAAGTTGGACACCGCGACAGATTGCCATAATTGGTTTGTTCTGACGGAGCGCTTCTTTCAAGAGGGCCAATTCAAATTCGTCACGCACTAGGTTGTAATCATCACTCTCGATGGTCTTTTTCTCTCCATAAAACTGAGGATGGACATTTTGACCGCCTGTCAAGATAAGTTTGTCAATCATTTCTACATAATCGCGTACAACTGACTCATCACCAACAGGAATGACTAAAGGGAGACCACCGACTTGACGAATGCTCTCTGCGAATCTACAAGATACAGATGAATGAATGTTTTTTCCTTCCGCGTCCACAGGACATAGATTTGCAGCAACTCCTACAACCGTTCTAGGCATGATGTCTCTCCTTTCGAATATTAACGATAGTCCTATCATATCACTCAAAACGCCTTTCGTCTAATATGTTTTTTTTAAGGCCGTGATAAATATTTTTTATGGACAAGAAAAAGCTGCCCACATAGGACAACTTCTTTCTTATTCGAAAACAAATTGATTGTGATAGAGTTCTGAGTAGAAGCCACCTAGTTTCAAAAGTTCATGGTGGTTACCGCGTTCAATGACTTCTCCATCTTTAAGGACAATAATCTGGTCTGCATTGAGGATGGTCTTCAAACGGTGGGCAATGACGAAACTAGTTCTGCCTGCTACAACCGCCTCCATGGCATGCTGAATCTTACTTTCTGTCACCGTATCTACGTTTGAAGTTGCTTCATCTAGAATGAGAACTTCTGGATCTGTCATCAGGGTTCGAGCGATAGAAATCAATTGTTTCTGTCCTGTTGAAAAGATGCTCTGGTCATCATCGATAAGAGTATCGTACTTATCAGGCAAGCTTTCGATGTAGTCGTGGATATGGGTTGCCTTGGCTGCTGCCTCAACCATTTCTTGACTAGCATCTGGCACACCGAAACGGATATTGTCTCGAATCGTTCCGCTAAATAAGACCGAATCCTGCAAAACAATTCCCACCTTGCTTCTAAGACTATCTAAATCATAGTCACGGATGTCTTTGCCGTCAAAATAAATACCACCAGCATCAACATCATAAAAGCGATTGATGAGGTTCATAATAGTCGTTTTCCCTGACCCAGTCGGACCAACAACTGCTGTCATCTGGCCTTTAGGGGCAGAAATGCTGACATCTTTCAAAATAGGTTTATCAGGCAAGTATGAAAAATCAATATGACTGATTTCAACACCTTCTTGCAACTTAGTGAAGGTTGGAGCCTTTTCGGGTCGAATTTCTTCCTCTGCATCAAACATTTCCTGAATCCGTTCAGCACCTGTAAAGGCCAACTGAAGACTTCCCCAACTAGCTGCAACTTGGATAATAGGCTGGTAGTACTGCTGTGAAAATTGGGCAAACATAACAATCAAACCTAAGGCTGTACTTGTTTCAATAGTCTTATCGTTTAATAGAATAGCTGAACCAGCAAAGATGACGACGGCTGTATTAACCAGACTCATGCCATTCATGACAGGGAAAAGAATTCCTGAGAACATTCTTCCTTTAAAGGTTGCCTTGCGCACGCGCTCATTTTGCTCAAGAAATCCTGCCATCATATCCTCTTGAATTCCTTGCACAATGACAGCTTTTTGACCTGAGATACTCTCATCCATATAGGCGTTGAGCTTCCCTACCTCTTTCTGCTGGAGGTTGGTGTATTTGCGTGCCATTTTTACGATGAAAATCAGCATGAGGAAGGCCACTGGTGTGCTGGCAATGGTGATGAGAGCCAGCGTTACATTTCTCGAAAACATGACAAGAATCAGACCAATGTATAAAACAATATTGCTCATGACCTGAATCAAGCTTTCGTTAAAGGCCTGGAGGATATTATCCAAATCACTGGTAAAACGAGACAAGATATCGCCATCTTGTCGGCGGTCAAAGAATGAAACCGTCAAGCGAGCAAGCTTACCGAAGAGGCCTTTGCGCATCTCGTTGGTCGACTCTGCAATCACGCGCGTCATGAGGCACATGTATATGACACTGGAGATAAATAGAACCAAAACCAGCAGACCAAGATTGACCATGATTCCTGATAGGCTTTGCCAAGCAAGTTCTGGATTGCCATTTTGATAAGCTTGAACTAAATTAGCTAGCTGCGTCACTGCTTGTCCAGAAAAGACCGGAAAGAGGGCTTGGGCAAGAGTTGCCAGAACAATCATCAGGATAACAACTACAAATGATAACTTATAGACTTTAAAATAATTCCAAAAAAATTGAACTGTCTTCATTTTACTCCTCCTTTCCTTTCTGTGTTTCGTAGATTTCACGGTAAACAGCATTGTTGGCAACCAAGTCTGCATGCGTACCTTGACCAATCAATCGTCCTTGATCTAGAACCAAGATTTTATCTGCATGAACAACCGAGCTAATCTTTTGAGCGATGATAATGGTTGTCGTTCCCTTTAATTCCTTATTCAAGGCTTCTTGCACCAGGCGCTCTGACTTAGCATCCAAGGCTGAGGTCGAATCGTCAAAAATCAGAATACGCGGATTGCTGACGATTCCACGGGCAATTGACATCCTTTGTTTTTGCCCACCGGAGAAATTGGTTCCCCTTTCCTCAACTGGACTTTCAAAGGTTTTCTCCATACGATGAATGAATTCACTAGCTTGGGCAATATTGGCTGCGTGTTCCATTTCAAATAGAGTAGCATCTCCCTTACCCTGTCTCAAGTTGTCTGCAATCGTTCCACTGAAGAGAATGGCACGTTGGAGAACGATAGAGACAGCTTTACGCAGGGTCCCTTCACTCACTTCTCGAATATCCTTGCCTCCGATTTTAATAGCCCCTTCCTGCGGGTCAAAGAGACGTGGAATCAATTGAGCCAAGGTTGATTTTCCTGCACCAGTCGCTCCAACGACACCAACCATTTGACCAGGTTCAATAGTAAAGCTCACATCTTTCAGCATCGGTTCCTTGTCCATTGGATAGGTAAAGGTCACATTTTCAAAGATAAGACTTCCGACCAACTCTTCATCTGGTACATCCTTGAAGGTCATGGCTGGCTCTGCGTCAAGAATTTCTCGAATACGACGCATGGAAATCATAGCACGACTGACAGAATTTCCCAAAAATCCAACCATGACAATGGTAAAGATAATCTGGCTCAGGTAATTGACAAAGGAAGCAATGGAACCAACAACTGACGGATCCGACTGAACCATCCCAGCAACCAGCCAAATAGAGAGGAAAACCGCCCCGTAGCCGACCAGCATCATAAAGGGTTCCACTACTGAAAAGGCATAACCGATATAAAGATTTTGACCGAGTAGCTCATCTGAAACCTCCGTAAACTTAGTAAACTGCTCTTTTTCTTGGACAAAGGACTTGACCACACGAACACCACGAAGATTCTCCTTGGCAATAGCATTAATGCGCTCAAGAAGGGTTTGAAACTTGGCAAAACGAGGTCCCATCATCCCCATCATGACAGCAGTCAAGCCAAAAATCAAGACTACCATGAGAACAATTACCCACCACAGAGAAGGAAGGGTTTGAACCGCCAGGATAAACGAACCGATGAACAAGAGGGGGAGTCTGAAAAGAATTTGGAAGGTCATCATGACGACGTTCTGAATCTGGTTGATATCATTTGTCATTCGAACAACTAGATTTCCCGCATTAAATTGTTCAATATTGGCATAAGAAAAGGTTTGGATTTTACGGAAGGCATCCTCCCGAAGGTCAGATGAAACTCCTTGGGCAATATAGGCTGCAAGGATAACATTGAGTCCACCAGCAACCAGACCGACCACGGCCACACCAATCAACCAAGCCCCGATACTATAAATAGCTTCATATTTTCCAGCAAGGAGGGCGTCTAACACTTCCTGCAGGTAACGCGGTTGCAAAAGTGAACTAGCAACCATCAAGCCTGTCATCAGGAGCGAAGCCAAGGCCTGCCACTTGTAGGTTTTTATTTTCTGAATCAGCATACTTTCTCCTTAAAAAATAGACAAAAGGGAGCGACAATGTGTCAGCTCCTTCTCATTCTGTTTGTGTGATGTTATTCTAGCAAAAAAGTGAGAACTTGTCAAAGAAGTCTCCTTGATACAGCTAGAATGACTAGTAATTTTCTCTTTATAGTTTCTGTTTTAACTCGACTAAGACATTCATAGCCTGCATAGGTGTCATATTGTAAACATCCAGTTTAGATAATTCTGCTAGGATAGGATGCTCTTCTGCCGTATCAAATAGTGAAATCTGTTCTGTGACAGCACTTGTTTGTCTCATGGGAGCAGGACTTTCTGTTCCTTGACTCTCTAGCTGAGTCAAAATCTTATCCGCCCTTGCTAAAAGATCTGCTGGTAAGCCAGCAATCTTGGCAACATGGATACCGTAGGATTTATCAGCTGGTCCTGGTTCAATCTTGTGAAGGAAGGTCACCTGCCCATCCTGCTCCAAAGTTGCCACGTGGACATTGACCAAGTGTTGTAAACTAGACTCCAGACTAGTCAACTCATGGTAGTGGGTCGCAAAGAGGGTCTTGGCTCCAATATGCTCATGGATGTATTCGATGATAGACTGAGCAAGAGCCATCCCGTCATAAGTTGCAGTTCCCCGTCCCAATTCATCAAAGAGAATGAGAGAGTCCTTGGTCGCATGCGAAATAGCATTATTGGCCTCCATCATCTCCACCATAAAGGTTGATTGACCTGAAACCAAGTCATCGGCTGCTCCGATACGGGTAAAAATTGCATCAAAAATCGGTAAATGGGCACTTTCAGCCGGTACATAGGAACCCAACTGGGCCATAACTGCCGTCATGGCTAACTGACGCATGTAGGTAGACTTCCCACTCATGTTGGGCCCTGTAATCAGTTGAATACTGGTATCTTCTGCCATCTGAATCGTATTGGGAATATAGGTCTGAGCCCCCATGACCTTTTCAACGACAGCATGGCGCCCTTTCTGGATATCAATTTGTGAATCGTCTCCAAACTCTGGTCGAATCAAATGCTGGGTCTCAGCCACAACCGCCAGACTCTGTAAGACATCAACCGTCGCAATTCCTTGGGCTAGAGCTTGTAAACGCTGGATGTACTTGCTGACTTCTTCACGAATGTGCATAAAAATTTCGTACTCTAGATTAGCTGACTTCTCACGCGCCTCAAGCATATCTCCCTCGATACGGGCTAATTCTTCGGTTCCAAAACGTTCTGAGTTTTTCAGCGTCGCCTTGCGGAAAAAGTGAGCAGGCACATTTCCCAGTTGCGAATTGGTCACATGGAAATAGTAGCCATCCTTTTTATTGTAGTCAATCTTGAGGGTACTGATACCAGAGTTTTCTCGCTCCTTAGCCTCAATCTCAGCAATCCAACCAGTCCCTTCTCTGAGAACGCGACGGTACTTGTCTAAGGTTTCATCAAATCCAGTTCGGATAATTCCCCCATCTGTAATCACATGAGAAGCTTCAGGAGCAATCGCTGCGCTAATCAAACTCTCCAACTCAGGGATTCCATCCAATTGTTCGATAAGATAAGTTAGAGCAGGTTGCTCCATCCCTTCTAAAATCGCTCGGATCCGTGGCACACTAGACAAGGTGGTCGCCAACTGCAAGAGATCCTTGGGATTGGTTTTGCCAAAAGAAACACGACTAGCCAAGCGCTCAATGTCATAAACTCCCTTGAGACTGTCTGTCAAATCACTGCGCTCAAAGAAATGGTCGAGAAAGACCTGCACCACTTCTTGGCGTTGGATAATTCGTTCCTTATCAATCAAGGGGCGATGAATCCAAGACCGCAAGAGACGCATTCCCATAGCCGTTTTGGTTTCATCCAAAAGCCAGAAAAGACTGCCTTGCTTCTTGCCCGAACGGGCATTCTCAACCAAATCTAGACTAGCCTTGGTCGCATAATCCATCTGCAAGAAATCCTTGATTTCATAGCGTATAACAGGCTTGAGGTGGTTCAATTCCCTCATCTGAGTTCGATGAACATACTGGAGCAATTTACTAGATGCCGCTTGCTCCACAGCTGCCAATCGTGAATCCAGTAAATGAAGGTCTTCAAAGCCTTCTTTTTCATAGGAAAGTACCAGATTCATCTGACGACTAAGGATTAGTTCCTCTTCCTCAGACAAGTCATAGCCCAGCACCACTTCTCGCGCCTTGAGATTACGGATTTCCCCACAAACCAGCGTGAAATCCAAAAGACCCGTCACATAAAAGTCTCCGGTCACCAAGTCCATATAAGCTAGACCAAATTGACTGCCATCACGGTCTATGGCAACCAAGAAATTGTTCTGACTATCCGGCTTACTACTATCGACCACTGTCCCAGGTGTAATGACCTGAACAACCTCTCGTTTCACAACCCCAACTGCCTGTTTAGGATCTTCCATCTGCTCTGCGATAGCCACCTTATAGCCCTGCTCAATCAAGACATCGATGTACTGTTGGGCAGAATGATAGGGAACACCCGCCATAGGAATCGGATTGTCGGCATTCTTGTTGCGACTCGTTAAGGAAATTTCCAGAATCTGCGCAGCATTGACCGCATCCTCATAAAATAATTCATAAAAATCACCCATACGAAAGAGCAAAAAAGCATCTGGATATTGCTTTTTAATATCCACATACTGTTGCATGCCCGGTGATAGCTTTTCTGTCGCCATTTTCCGTCTCTCCTTGTCAAAAATAAGTCTTGAGAGCAACTCTCAAGACCTTACTTATCTTTCATCAAATCTAGCAAACGATCTTCCATGAGTTTGGCAACGTGCTGGTCTCGACAAATGACCAATAAGGTATTGGCACCAGCAACTGTTCCTAAAATCCATTCATCCTTGTTTGCATCTACAATATTTGCCAAAACAGAGGCTTCTCCCAGTTTGGTATGAAGTACCAAGGTAAACTCTGCTCTTGCAACACCTTCTAAATGATGAGACAAAAATTCCACCAAATCAATCTTTTCTGTCTCATTTGCTAGTACATAATACACCATATCATTTTTCTTGACCTTGGTCAAGCCGATTTCGCGCAAATCACGAGACAGGGTTGTCTGCGTCACAAAAACATTATGTGCCTCCAACCGATCTTGAATTTCTTTTTGTGTACTTAATTTCTCCTCAGTAATCATTTTTTTTATTAACTGATGACGATCTCTTTTTCTCATAAAATCCTCTTATATGCATATTTATAACTAATTTTATAACTATATTATACCAAAAAAATAGGAGATTTCAAAAATTTTTTCTTCTTTCTTTAAAATTGTGATAAAATAGTAGAAAAGTCCAAAAAGGAGCTCTTAATGAATACAAAAGAATTGATTGCTAGCGAGTTGGCTAGCATCATTGATAGCCTGGACCAAGAGGCTATTTTAAATTTACTGGAAACCCCTAAAAACTCAGAAATGGGAGACATCGCTTTCCCTGCTTTTTCTCTTGCAAAAGTCGAACGTAAAGCACCTCAAATGATTGCTGCTGAACTGGCTGAAAAAATTAACAGCCAAGCCTTTGAAAAAGTTGTTGCAACAGGACCTTACGTCAATTTTTTCCTTGATAAATCTGCCATTTCTGCTCAAGTATTGCAAGCTGTTATCACTGAAAAAGAACACTATGCTGACCAAACTATTGGTAAACAAGAAAATGTTGTTATCGATATGTCTAGTCCCAATATCGCTAAACCATTTTCTATTGGTCACCTGCGCTCAACTGTTATCGGAGATAGCTTGTCACATATTTTCCAAAAAATCGGTTATCAAGCAGTCAAGGTCAACCACTTGGGAGACTGGGGGAAACAGTTTGGGATGTTGATTGTTGCCTACAAAAAATGGGGCGACGAAGAAGCTGTAAAAGCTCATCCAATTGATGAACTTCTTAAACTCTATGTCCGCATCAACGCTGAAGCTGAAAATGACCCTAGCTTGGATGAAGAAGCACGCGAATGGTTCCGCAAACTGGAAAATGGAGATGAGGAAGCTCTCGCACTTTGGCAATGGTTCCGTGATGAAAGTTTGGTGGAATTTAACCGCCTTTACAATGAATTGCAAGTCGAATTTGACAGCTACAATGGAGAAGCTTTCTACAACGATAAGATGGATGCAGTTGTAGACATTCTTTCTGAAAAAGGCCTTCTTGTTGAATCAGAAGGTGCCCAAGTTGTGAATCTTGAGAAATATGGAATTGAACACCCAGCCCTCATCAAGAAATCTGATGGTGCAACTCTCTACATCACACGTGACTTGGCTGCAGCCCTTTACCGTAAAAACGAATACCAATTTGCTAAATCTATCTACGTTGTTGGTCAAGAACAATCTGCCCACTTTAAACAGCTCAAAGCTGTCTTGAAAGAAATGGGCTACGACTGGAGTGACGACATTACTCATGTTCCTTTTGGTTTGGTTACAAAAGAAGGGAAAAAACTCTCTACTCGTAAAGGGAATGTCATCTTGCTAGAGCCTACTGTTGCAGAGGCTGTTAGTCGTGCCAAGGCCCAAATCGAAGCTAAAAATCCTGAACTTGAAAATAAAGATCAGGTAGCCCATGCTGTTGGGGTTGGAGCCATTAAATTCTATGACCTTAAGACCGACCGTACAAATGGATACGACTTCGACCTAGAAGCTATGGTATCCTTCGAGGGTGAAACTGGACCTTACGTTCAATATGCCTATGCTCGTATCCAATCTATCTTACGCAAAGCAGACTTCAAGCCAGAAACAGCTGGTAACTATAGCTTAAATGATGCTGAAAGCTGGGAAATCATCAAACTCATCCAAGATTTTCCACGTATTATCAACCGTGCTGCGGATAACTTTGAACCTTCTATCATTGCTAAATTTGCAATTAGCCTGGCTCAAGCCTTTAACAAATACTATGCACATACGCGCATCTTGGATGAAAACCCAGAACGAGACAGCCGTCTAGCCCTCAGCTACGCAACCGCAGTCGTTCTAAAAGAAGCCCTTCGCTTGCTTGGAGTAGAAGCGCCAGAGAAGATGTAAATCGCCAAAGTTACTTGATTGCGGAGCAATCTAAGTAACTAACGCCAAATCCTATTCGGACTTTGGCTAGGCGCTTCACTAGTTTTAGGACATAAATATGATTGATTTATGTCCTAAAACGTCGTAACCAAAGATACTTGTCTAAACGCTTTACTAATTCATCTAACCCAATAATATCGATTTGGTTTGGTTCATGTCGTAATCTTTTAATTACTTGATTGTAAAGCAATCTAAGTAACTGACGTCCAATCCTATACGGGATTTTGTTTAGAGGTCTATCAAAAATCTTATCAAGTTTTGCTGACTTGTTCTGCTATTTTAGATCCACTAAATCGATTTATTCACTATTACTTCTTTATCATACAGGGAGATATTCTATGAGCCAATATGCTTATATCCTCGTTGTGATTAGCTTGGTTTTCCTTTTTCTGCTTAATAAGTACGAGAAGGAGAGACTACAAAAACTCTACCAAGAACAACTTTTAAAGGATGAAACATTTAGGACTGATATCAAAGAGAAAATTCACACGACTGAAAATATCAATGATGTCATTGCTTACATCAATAAAACTTATCATCTGGGAATGTTGCTATCAAAAGACATTACAGATCAATTGAAATAAACCTAGCTATTCTTTAAGGAATATAAAAACCGAGACTGAGAGTTTGTCCCTTCGTCTCGGTTTTTGTGTATTTTTCAAGTAACAAAGCCACCACTCCCCAGTAATGCAAGTGCAAAATCCTCTAGAATATGATAGAATAATGAAAAGGACTCTATTAAGGAGGAAAACATGGAAAAACAAACCGTCGCCGTCTTGGGGCCTGGTTCTTGGGGAACTGCCCTTTCACAAGTCTTAAATGACAATGGACACGAGGTACGTATTTGGGGAAATCTTCCCGAGCAAATCAATGAAATTAATACCTATCATACTAACAAGCACTACTTTAAAGATGTCGTTCTAGATGAAAATATCATTGCCTACACCGACTTAGCAGAGGCATTAAAAGATGTAGATGCGATTTTGTTTGTTGTCCCAACAAAAGTGACACGACTTGTTGCCCAACAAGTTGCAAAAACCTTAGACCATAAGGCTATCATCATGCACGCATCAAAGGGATTAGAGCCTGATAGCCATAAACGATTATCAACCATCCTTGAAGAAGAAATTCCTGAACATCTCCGCAGTGATATTGTCGTTGTTTCAGGACCTAGTCATGCGGAAGAAACCATTGTACGTGACCTGACTTTAATCACTGCTGCTTCTAAAGATTTACAAACAGCTCAATATGTTCAGGAACTCTTTAGTAATCACTACTTTCGACTTTATACCAATACGGATGTTATCGGAGTTGAAACTGCTGGTGCTCTTAAAAATATTATTGCTGTCGGTGCTGGAGCTTTACATGGTTTGGGATTTGGTGACAATGCCAAGGCAGCCATCATCGCTCGAGGACTGGCAGAAATTACCCGCCTAGGGGTGGCACTCGGTGCCAGTCCGTTGACCTATAGTGGCTTATCTGGTGTGGGAGATTTGATTGTGACGGGAACCTCCATCCACTCTCGCAACTGGAGAGCCGGCGATGCCCTTGGTCGTGGAGAATCCCTAGCTGATATCGAGGCCAATATGGGCATGGTGATTGAAGGAATCTCAACGACTAGAGCAGCCTATGAACTAGCGCAAGAACTTGGAGTCTATATGCCCATTACACAGGCCATTTACCAAGTTATCTACCACGGAACCAATATTAAAGATGCCATTTATGACATCATGAATAATGAATTTAAAGCAGAGAATGAGTGGTCTTAACCCTCTAGAGAAAGGATTCTTATGACATCAAAAGTTAGAAAAGCAGTCATCCCTGCCGCTGGACTCGGAACTCGTTTCTTACCAGCCACCAAAGCACTTGCGAAAGAAATGTTGCCAATTGTAGATAAACCAACTATCCAGTTTATCGTAGAAGAAGCTCTTAAATCAGGTATTGAAGATATTCTGGTTGTCACTGGTAAATCAAAACGTTCTATTGAAGACCACTTTGACTCAAACTTTGAGCTTGAATACAACCTCAAAGAAAAAGGCAAACACGACTTACTAAAATTGGTAGACGAAACAACTGGCATTCGCCTTCACTTTATCCGTCAAAGCCATCCTCGTGGTCTTGGTGATGCTGTCTTACAAGCAAAAGCTTTTGTAGGAAATGAACCTTTCGTTGTTATGCTTGGTGACGACCTAATGGATATCACAGATGACCATGCTGTCCCTTTGACAAAACAATTAATGAACGATTACGAGACAACTCACGCATCAACAATTGCTGTTATGCCCGTACCACACGAAGACGTTTCATCATATGGAGTTATCGCTCCTCAAGGTGAAGGGATTAATGGTCTCTACAGTGTCGAAACTTTCGTTGAAAAACCAGCTCCAGAAGAGGCTCCAAGTGATTTGGCAATCATCGGACGCTATCTGCTCACACCAGAAATTTTTGAAATCCTCGAAAATCAAGCTCCCGGTGCTGGAAATGAGATCCAGCTTACCGACGCTATTGATACGCTTAATAAAACACAACGTGTTTTTGCCCGTGAATTTACAGGAGCTCGTTACGACGTTGGGGATAAGTTTGGCTTTGTGAAAACATCTATTGACTATGCCCTCAAACACCCACAAGTCAAAGATGACTTAAAAGATTACCTCATCCAACTGGGAAAAGAATTGGCTGAGAAGGAATAGAATTAGTTTCCAGTTAATAAATTAAGTCTCCAGTAAGTTGACTCTGGAGACTTAATTATTTTACAAATTTACATACAATTTAAAGATTTATGAGATATGTCTCTAAATCTACTAACTCAACTTCGGTCCTTAATGATGGATTACAGATTTTCAATCAAAAATCGATTTGAAGTTTTAATGATATTTGCTATTTTGGGGACGTCTAAATCATCTGTATACAGAAAATGTTTTTCCTTCTCCTTATTTTTAGCTAGAAACTCACTTCTTGCTTGTATTGATAAGTTGCCCACTCTTTCAATTTCTTTTCGAGAACCATCCCTATCTTTCAAGGTTTTTTCTTCGGCCATTAAGACACAATATTTTAGACCAATTTGTTTTTCTTTTAAGAAAGAAGCAATTTTCTTCAGTTGGTATTCAAAAATGACATACTCTATTACGACAGAGATGCCTCGAGTTATAAAATTATTGGTCAAGCTGATGATATTGTCCCAAAACAAATCCATGTAATAGCCCTCATCTTCCCAGGGAGCCACTATGCCACCTTTAATCATTAAGTAAATCAAATCCCCCTCTATAACTGCACTCTTATCAAAAGAATAAGCTAACTCTTTACTAACAGTACTTTTCCCAACGCCTGGGGGGCCTGAAATAATGTAAACACAATTTTCCAACTTTATACCTCTTTTATTCTAATAATTCTTCAATCAATTTCTAATATTATAACATTTTCTATTTTTAAAATATATAATAAGACTGATACAACATTATATTCTAGAAACTTACGATACAAAAGAAATAAAAAAGCACACCATTCTCAATTTTCTGCAAAAAAACTTATTTACAAATGACTTCTTCGCGATAGAATGGGCGCTCACTTTCTCAAATCATCTACACACAAAGACTTATTTTTAGAGCTGTGTTGGTTCGAATAGTTCCAAAACCATTAAAAGCTACTCATTTTTTAAGTAGCTTTTTTCTTATTCAAGTTTACATATTAGTCGTCACAACCCCATTCCCTTGTAGAAAAGCAAAACTGCGAGTCCTACGAACAACACTATCGCTCCTAACCTCTGGCTGCTACTATACATCCGTCTTTCGCCTCGAACTGGAAACATAACTGCTAGAAATGCTCCACCGACTGCACCTCCGATATGGCCTGCTAGGCTGATTCCTGGAATCAGAACACTTCCAATAATGTTAATCACAAAAAGGGTCAGATAGGATTGGCCCAACTGCTGGATATAGGGGTTGCGCGTTGCATAGCGGAGAACAATAATTGCAGCAAATAATCCATAGAGAGAAGTCGAGGCTCCTGCTGCTAAGGATTGGGGACTAAATACAAAAACAAAGAGATTGCCCATCATTCCTGATAAAAGATAGAGAAAGAAAAACTTCTTGGATCCGAAAATCTCCTCTACTTGCCTACCAAGATAATAAAGGGAAAGCATATTGACAATCAAATGCTCCCATCCAATATGAACAAAAATAGCCGAAAAGAGACGCCAAGTCTGCTCAGGAAGGAGGCGAATAGCAGGTCCATACATGGCTCCAAATCGAAATAGGGTATCTGCCCTGTCAAAGTTTCCGCCTGCAGTCACCAACATTAGTAGAAACACCAAGGCCGTCACTAAGAGGAAAAAATTCGTCACAGGATAACGTCTATCAAAGATTTCCTTCATCAATTAATACCTCCTCAACAGGAATATCATGGTTTTCAGGAATAAAGTCCTGAACTTGACAAGGATAAACCGTACTCAAAGTATGACCAGAAAACTGTTCCAGATAGCGGTCATAATAACCTCCTCCGTATCCAATCCGATAGCCATCTGTCGAAAAAGTCAGACCAGGAACATGAATCAAATCAATCTGAGAGGCATCCACCACTTCCAAATCTCCCTGTGGCTCCAGTAAGCCAAAGGAAGTTCTTACCAACTGCTGTGGATGATAGACCACAAAGTCCATGCGCCCCTTGGGATAGGTTTTGGGTATCAGAACCTTCTTGCCGTCCTTCAGCGCCTGCTCAATCAATCTCTGAGTTTGAAACTCATGAGGAAAAGAGAGATAGGTTGCGATGACCTTGGCATCTTGGTAAAAAGGGTGTTGTGAAAGTCGCTCAGTTAAAGCTTGGTCTATAGCCTGTTTTTGCTGTCGAGGTAAAGCCTTCATTTCTTGCAAGACTTGCTTGCGTAATTCTGCTTTCATAGACAATTCCTCTACTCTGCTGCCTTCTTTTTCAGGAAACTAGAAACCGCATCCACCCCAATAGCTAAAGCCTCTTCCTTAGGACTCATCTGAGGGTGATGAAGGGCATAGGGACTATCGATACCTAGCCAAAACATAACGCCATCAACTTTTGAAAGGAGATAACCAAAGTCTTCACCTGTCATAGCAGGCTCGATATCAATCAACTCGATTCCCTCTTTCTCTTCAAAAAAGTCCATTAGTTCACGCGCCAAGACTGGATTATTCTCAACAGGCAGATAACCACCTTGCTTGAGTTCCACTTCAACTTCCATATCGAAGGCAGCTGCAACTCCTTCTGCAACTGTTTTGACCCGCTTTTGCACCAAGAGACTCATGTCCTGTGTCAAAGCCCGAATGGTTCCATGCAAAAAGGCTGTGTCTGTGATGACATTATTGGTTGTTCCAGCTTGGAAAACTCCAAAGGTCACCACTGCTCCCTCGATTGGGTTGACATTGCGGCTGACAACTGACTGCACCTGGGTCACAAAGTAACTAGCAGCCACCAAAGCGTCATTGGCTTCATGTGGAAAGGCTGCGTGGCCACCCTTGCCTTTGAAACGGATCTTCACCTCGCAAGTTCCTGCAAAGAGTGTATGAGTATTGGTCGCAATCTGACCAACCTTCAAATCTGGCCGAACATGAAGCCCATAAAACTGGTCTGGCAACCAGTCTCCAAAAGCGCCATCCTCATACATGAGCATGCCACCAGCTTCATTTTCTTCAGCAGGCTGAAACAGAAAGAGCAGATTGTTCTTTGGTTGCTCTTCAAGGGCGCGCTCTAAACAGCCTAAGGCAATAGTCATATGAAAATCATGTCCACAAGCATGCATGCGACCTTGATGTTGAGAAGCGAAAGGAAATCCTGTTTGTTCGACGATAGGCAGGCCATCAATATCTGTTCTCCAACCAATGGTACGCTCTGGCTGACTTCCCTGCAAATAAACCAAAATACCTGTTCGCCAAGTACGAACTTGAACAAAATTCTTGCCCGCAGTCAATTTTTCAATCACATCCAGCAAATAAGCCTGAGTCTTGAACTCCTCCAAGCCAATCTCTGGAATCTGGTGCAAATCTCGTCTAGTCTGAATCAAATCTAACATCTATCTATCCTCCGATATAGCAGAAAGAGGCTGGAAGAAGGGTTCCGCCTCTTTATTACTTTTACAATTATAAGGTACGAAGCGCATCCTCTAGCGCTGTTTTTTGTTGAGTTTGGGCATCAATCTCTTTGATGATACGAGCTGGAACACCTGCTACCACCACGTTTTCTGGGACATCTTGGGTAACAATAGCTCCTGCTGCGACAACTGAACCACTACCAATTTGGACTCCTTCGATAACCACTGCATTGGCACCGATGAGAACATTGTCTCCAACACGGACTGGTTCTGCGCTAGCTGGCTCAATCACACCTGCAAGAACGGCACCTGCACCAACGTGACTGTTTTTCCCAACGATAGCACGGCCACCAAGGATAGCACCCATGTCAATCATGGTTCCTGCGCCAATTTCAGCGCCAATATTGATAACTGCTCCCATCATGATAACAGCATTGTCTCCAATTTCAACCTGATCACGGATAATAGCACCTGGCTCGATACGAGCATTGATAGCACGTTTGTCTAGCAAGGGAACTGCAGAATTACGAGCATCTTGCTCAACAACATAGTCTTGATTTTCTACCAAACCATCGAGAAGCGGAGCCACGTCCTTCCAATCTCCGAATAGGACATTCCCTAGTTTAACAACAGAGCTTGGTACAGCAGTTGCAAGTTGTCCTTCAAAGGTTACTTTAACACTGGTTTTCTTTTCAGCATTGGCGATAAATTGGATAATTTCTTGTGCGTTCATTTTTGTAGCAGTCATAAGCGCCTCCTAGTTCATTTTAATGATACCTATTCTACCAAAAAAGGCCTCAAATTTGAAGCCTTTTTGTTTGTTTTTAGGTATGATTTTTAGGGATGTGAGATAAAACGTGCTGTCGGTAAAAGCAAGCCCCTACCGATACAACCTAAAAACACTCTTCACAACTATCTCCCCGTGTTTTATTGACTATTCTAGTATAGCACACTTTTAGAATTAAGAAAAGACTTTTTATTCACTTTCTTTCGCTTCTTCTATCGATAGGAAAATCATGGGTAAAATAATCAGCGCCATAGCTAGAAGAAGGGACCAATCCACTACCAAGCCTAAAAATAAAACACTCAAGAGAGCAGAAGAGAGAGGTTCACTGGCACTGATAACGGAAACCACCAAAGGAGAAACCAAGGAAACAGCCTTCATGGAAATAAAAAAGGCAAAAGCCGTTCCAAAGAAAGCGATAATGAGACAAATCAAGATACTCCAAATATCAGGAGTAAAGGAAAGCTGATAAACCGGCGAGAGGACATTGCTAAATAAACCTGCCAAAATCATCCCCCACCCAACCGTGGGTACAAACCCATAACGCTTAGCAAAAGGTTGAGGTAAGATAACATTAAACATGACCCCCATGGCGCTCAGCAAACCCGTCACAAGTGCTAGCGGTGTCATGGATAATTGAGAGAGATCTCCCTTTGTCGCCATCAAGCAAACACCCAACATGGCAACCAAAACATAAAAAATAGCGCTTTTTGACGCTCGTTTTTGATAAACCAAGCGATTGTAAAAGAGGATAAAGACAGGACTGATAAACTGTAAAATAGTTGCTGTCGCTGCATTTGAGTATTCTACACAGAGATAGAAAAAATACTGAACTGAAAAAATCCCCAAAATAGCATAGGCTAAAAAGGGCAGGTAATTTTTCTTATCTCGCCAAATATCTAGCACTTGCGATTTTAATTGCATTGCTGACCAAATAAGCACAAGACTCCCTGCCAGCGTCAAACGCATAGAAGTAATCCAACCAGAGGACACTTGATAATGAGTAAAGAAATATTCTCCTAAAATTCCACAGATTCCCCAGATTAAGCCGGATAGGAGCGAATAAATAGTTCCTTTAACAATCTTTTTCTGATACTGATTCATACCTTTATTGTAACATGAAAGGAAAAAAGAAAAAAGTGGCAATCAATACCACTTTCCTATCTTCTACTATTTGATTGTGTAGGTGATGATGAACTTGATGTACTGCTAGAACTACTACTTGAACTGTTACTTGAGCTAGAAGGAGTTGGTAGTGTGCTAACGATACTTGACCAAGCGTTTTGATAATCTGCTTCACTTCCTCCAATAGCAAAGTGATAGCTTGTCGTAGGAGCTCCCGCCTTGTTAGCCCAATAGCTCGTTACAATAGAACCTGAAAGATCAACTGTTTTTCCATCAACGGATACTTTGCCCGGCTTCTGTCCTGTAGATCTGAGGACCTGAGATTGAGTCACACTAGAATCAAGATTAAAGCGTTCATTGCCCCAAACACCAGGTTCAGCCTGTTGGATAGCATTGACTAAGTAAGCCATATATTTGGCGTTTCGATAATGCCCAGCCCCCTTAGCCATTGGGCGGTTGTCATCATGCCCTAGCCAACCACCTAGAGTCAATCTTGGTGTCGAAAGCATGAGCCACATATTTTCATCTTCATTGGTTGTCCCAGTCTTACCAATCCAGTCTGCACGAGCTAAGTTTGAATTGATAGAAGCCAAATCCGTTTGGAAACTTGAAGTGATCCGAGATGAAATCACCTCACGAAGCAAACTCTGCATAATCGTTGCTGTTGCCTTCGAATACACTTGAACTGGTTTGTCTTGGAATTCATAGATTACTCTACCGTCAGGTGATTCAATCTTAGAAATCACATGTTTCTGATGGTAGACACCGTTATTAGCAATTGTTTGATAACCATTGGTATGCTGGGCAACTGTGACTTCAATCCCACCACCCATAGGCAAACTTTCGATACCGTACTCTGGAATCTCGTAACCCATTTTCTCCATGTACCCCTTGACATCCACGCCCTTCTCACGAAGCATGCGATAGGTCCAATAGGCTGGGATATTCCACGAATAGTTCAAGGCTTCACCCAGGGTCATCATGCCTGTACCTGGACTATTTACATACATGATAGGATTGCCATTAGAGAATTTTGTCGGATAATTGGACAAGATACTAGCGCTTCCCATCAAACCTTGGTCAATGGCAATACCGTAGGCCAACAAAGGCTTGGTTGTAGAGGCTGGCGAGCGCTTAGTGTCAAAGGCGTGATTGTTTTGGTTAGTCTGGTAATTACGACCACCAACAAAGCCTAGAACAGCCCCCGTTTTATTGTCCATCAAAACATTCCCTACTTCAGGTTGCCCAGTTGAATCATCTACCAAACGACCATAGTTAGCAACTGCATTTTGCATGGCGTTATGGATTTTTTTATTGATCGTTGTAGTGATTTTATAGCCACCGTTACTTAGTTCCTGCTCAGCTCGCTCATGATAGGCCTTTTGAACCGCTTCCTTTTTCAACTCCTGACTAGAGACATTGTCCTGTTGAACTAAATAATCATACATACGGTCTGTCGCTTCAGCCATAGCCGTAAAGTAAAGGTAATCCCTCGAAACAGCATTGACAGTTCCTGATGGCAAGAAATCTTGCTTGAGATTATAATCCTTGTACTGGTCGTACTCTTCCTTAGTTAAAGCACCCGTACGGTACATGTTGTAGAGAACATCCTTGGCCCGCTTCAAACCAAGTTTTAAGTCTTCATCACTCTTTAACTCTCCAGTATTTTCATAAGGGGAATAAGTAATCGGACTCTGTGGCAAACCTGCTAAGAAAGCGGCTTGGGGAATACTCAGCTTGTTGGCATCGATACCGAAAATCCCTTCAGCAGCTTGCTGGGCACCTGCAATATTCTGTCCTTTATGATTTCGACCAAAGGGAGCGACATTGAGATAAGTAGTCAAGATTTCATCCTTACTCATGCTGCGTTCCAAGGCAAGGGCATCAACAATTTCTGTAGCCTTACGAGCCAAAGTAGGAGCATCTCCGACCACTTGTTGTTTGATTAACTGTTGGGTCAAGGTCGAGCCCCCGCTAGATGAGCCCAAACCTGCAAAGGTTCCCAAAGTCGCCCGAATCACAGCTTTTGGCACAACCCCCTTATGTTCAAGAAAATGTTCGTCCTCAGTTGCAACGATAGCCTTTTTGAGATTGTCTGATATTTCCTCAGATGAAACAGAAGTTCGCAGTAGGTCGCTCTCGATAGAAGCAATGACACTCCCATCTGCATAAACAATTTCTGAGATGGAAGAAATATTTTTAACCTGCTTGACCAAGTCCTCCGCTTGGGGAACCTTGGCCTTGTCAAACAAAGCAACCCCATAACCAAGAGCTACACCAGCACCAAAAAGCCCACCGATAAAGCCTAGAATAAAGAGCATATTCAAAATTCCCTTGATAGCGGCTAAGATGCTACCTAGGATAGGCAGGATTTTCCCACCTGTCCCATCCGACTTCTTCTCTTTTGAGACTTTCTCTGATTTCCTATGATTTATTTTTGATTTTACTAGCTGGAAAAATTCCAGCATTTTTTGTTTTAATTCATTTAATTGATTTTGCATGGATTTCCTCACTCTATCTATTATACCATAAAAGGTAAACTTTCAATAAAATAGGCACTTTCTTCCCTATTCTACTAGGCTATTGCCCAAGTTTGTGATACAATAGGTAGAAACAATATTTTTAAAAAGGAGAAAAGACACATGCACATTTTTGATGAGCTAAAAGAGCGTGGTTTGATTTTTCAAACGACTGATGAAGAAGCTTTGCGTAAAGCCCTAGAAGAAGGTCAAGTTTCTTATTATACTGGCTACGATCCAACTGCTGACAGCCTTCACCTAGGCCACCTTGTCGCAATCTTGACAAGTCGTCGCTTGCAGCTAGCAGGTCACAAACCTTATGCGCTCGTTGGCGGTGCTACAGGTCTCATCGGAGATCCGTCCTTCAAAGATGCTGAACGTAGTCTCCAAACAAAAGACACAGTAAATGGCTGGGTCAAGTCTATCCAAGGACAACTTTCTCGTTTTCTTGACTTTGAAAATGGTGAAAACAAGGCTGTCATGGTCAACAACTACGACTGGTTTGGCAGCATCAGCTTCATTGACTTCCTCCGTGATATCGGAAAATACTTCACTGTCAACTACATGATGAGCAAGGAGTCTGTGAAAAAACGGATTGAAACAGGAATTTCATACACTGAGTTTGCCTACCAAATCATGCAAGGTTACGACTTCTTCGTTCTTAACCAAGACCACAACGTAACGCTTCAAATTGGTGGTTCTGACCAGTGGGGAAATATGACAGCTGGTACCGAATTACTTCGTCGTAAGGCTGATAAGACTGGCCACGTTATCACTGTTCCACTGATTACCGATGCAACTGGTAAGAAATTTGGTAAATCAGAAGGAAATGCCGTCTGGCTCAATCCTGAAAAGACTTCTCCATACGAAATGTACCAATTCTGGATGAACGTTATGGACGCTGACGCTGTTCGCTTCTTGAAGATCTTTACTTTCTTGTCACTTGATGAGATTGAAGACATCCGTAAACAATTTGAAGCGGCTCCACACGAACGCTTGGCTCAAAAAGTCTTGGCTCGTGAAGTCGTTACACTTGTTCACGGCGAAGAAGCTTACAAAGAAGCCCTCAACATCACTGAGCAACTCTTTGCAGGAAACATCAAAAACCTTTCTGTTAAAGAGCTCAAACAAGGACTTCGTGGTGTGCCAAACTACCAAGTACAAGTAGACGAAAACCACAATATTGTGGAACTGCTCGTCTCATCTGGTGTAGTTAACTCAAAACGCCAAGCCCGTGAAGATGTACAAAATGGAGCTATCTACGTAAACGGTGACCGCATCCAAGACCTTGACTATGTCTTAAGTGACGCAGATAAGCTTGAGAACGAACTGACTGTTATCCGTCGCGGTAAGAAAAAATACTTTGTATTGACTTACTAAACTATTCAACATTTATCTATAAACAAAGGAGTTAACCTCGAGAAAGGTAACTCCTTTTTGCTGTTAATAACTCTCATCTATCTATTTTTAATAGACAGGCTACGCAGTACAATGCGCAAGGTTGTTAGATTATGTAAGATAGAGAGATTTGAAGGACTGAGCCAATTAAATAAGCCAAAGCCAATCAAACTACTATTTACGACAACGGTATCTTGAATATTCTTCTTGATGAGTGTTTGCAAAGATGATGATAGCGAATCCAAATCTTGGAAGAAATCCAAGCGATTATCTAACAATAAGATATCACTCATCTGCTTAGAAATATCTGCACTCTCATTCATCACCACACCGATATCTGATAGGGTTAGAGCCGCTGAGTCATTCAATCCATCTCCAACCATCAAAATAGTGTGACCTGCTTTCTGCAGTTCCTCTACTAACTCAAATTTCCCATCAGGTTTCAAGTCTGTATAGACCTGATCAAAGGGCAAATCTTTGACTAATTCCTCTGTTCTAACCAAGGTGTCCCCTGTTGCCAGAATCAATTTTTTCCCTTGTGCCTTAAGTTTCTCCAAGGCTGCTTTTGCTTCTTTTCTCAAAGGAGTATGAATGCAGAACATTCCAATCAATTCATTCTGATAAGCCAAGAATAAGAGATTGTAGTGACTCTTGTACTCTTCAATTAAAGCATTTTGTTCTGAACTGATATGAATCTGCTCATCCTGCATCAAGACATAATTCCCAATAAGAACTGGTTGCCCATCTATATGAGATTTGATCCCCTTGCTTGCGATATATTGGAGTTTCCCATGCATTTCCTCATGTTCAATTCCCTCTATCTCAGCTTGCTTGACGATAGCATTAGCAATAGGATGATAAATGTGTTCCTCAAGACAGGCACTGATTCTGAGAATATCTTCCTCACTATAGTCCCCAAAAGGTAACACCTTTTCAACTATAGGATAACTAGTTGTGATTGTTCCCGTCTTATCAAACAAGAAAGTATCAACTTCCAGATATTTCTCCAGAACATCCCCATCCTTAATCACCATTTCACGATTCAACCCCTCCTTGATAGCTGTCAAATAAGCTACAGGAGTAGAGATTTTCAAAGCGCAGGAGAAATCGACCAATAGGAAAGAAATAGCCTTAGAAAAAGAACCTGTCAATAGGTAAGTCAGACCAGCCCCCAAGAAATTATATTTGACGACCTTGTCCGCCATTTTGATGAAATAGCGTTGTTTCGTTTTCTTGTTTTCTTCAGATTTCTTCATCAACTCAATCAGCTGTAAAATCCGGCTGTTCATCTGATTATCGGTTACACGAATGCGCAACTCTCCAGTTTCTAATACTGTATTTGCACAAACCAAATCAGACTCTCTTTTTTCAACTGGAAAACTCTCTCCCGTCAAGGAACTTTCGTTGACCATACCTAAACCTGAAACTACTTGTCCATCAAACAGAATTTCATTTCCTTGAGATAGGACCAAGACATCTCCTATTTGAACATCGGAACTCTTGATACTAACAACCGTATCGCCCTGTACTAAGAATACATCGCTCTCTTTTGCAAGAAGGCTTTGTTCTAAATCTGTTGCAGTTTTTTTCAAGGACCACTGATCTAAATGATTCCCCAAATCAAGCATAAACATGATATTGCTAGCTGTCTTGGATTGGTTCATAAACAAGGACAATAAAATCGCCGAACAGTCCAAGACCTCCATCGTTAGTTCCTTACGCGCTAGTGTTTGATAGGCTTCTCTAATATAGCCAAAAGCCTGATAACAAGTCCATATATAGCGAATAGGATACGGCACAAAACTACGAAAAAGTATACGCTTAATCGCTGCACCTGAAACAATAGAATAAGCACTCTCTTCTCTACGAATGGGAAGAGTCATCAACTCAGAAACTTTCCCTTTATCAATTCTTTTTAAAAAGGCTTCTGCATTATCTAATACAGAAAAGCCTTCTTTTATACGTAGAGTAAAGTGCTGTTGATCCATGTAAAACTGGATAGACTCAATCCCCTTTTCATCTCTCGCCAAGGAACGAAGATAGTCTTGAATATCCAAGGTGAGTGAAAAAGAAGATGATAGTCGGATATGTTGGTATCCTCTATGTAGCACTTTAAAAGACATATTATTCTCCTATAAGGCTATCTAATTGCTCTTCTTTTTTCTCTTGCTCGTACAAATATTTGGCATCTTGCAAGACATCGTCTCCATGTTGTTTCACAACAGAAACAGATGCATCTAGCCCGTCTTTCAACTTGTAAGCCTTAGCCAAAGCTTTAGAATAACCTTTTTTAGCTTCCTTACTTGCTAAGATTTTCAAGCCAAGGGTACCAAATGCGACACCACCCAAAAAGAGTGATGATTTTTTCGCAACTTTTGCAACGGTTAATACTTCTTTTAACATACTTATTTCCTCCTTATCATTATTATATAGCAATTTAGATATAAAAGCAATTCCATTTTATAAATTGGAGAATTATACTCAATGAAAATCAAAGAGCAAACTAGGAAACTAGCCGCAGGCTGTACTTGAGTACGGCAAGGCTACGTTGACGTGGTTTGAATTTGATTTTCGAAGAGTATTAGTTTTATTTCTACTGAATCTCCCATCTACTTACTCCTAAAGTTGCTTTCATTTGCCTCTTTTGATACACTTAAACTATGAATACAAATCTCAAACCCAAACTTCAACGTTTTGCTTCTGCTACTGCCTTTGCCTGTCCCATCTGTCAAGAAAAGCTACCTCTAGTAGCTAGCAGTCTCAAGTGTAGCAATCACCATTCTTTTGATCTGTCAAAATTCGGCTATGTCAATCTGGCGCCCCAAATCAAGCAATCCGCTAATTACGACAAGGAAAATTTTCAAAACCGTCAACGAATCCTAGAAGCTGGCTTTTATCAAGCTATTTTAGAGGCCGTCTCTGATTTACTTTCAAACTCAAAAAATGCCAAAACAATTTTAGATATCGGTTGTGGCGAAGGATTCTATTCTCGCAAACTCCAAGAAAGTCATCCTGACAAAACCTTCTATGCCTTTGATATTTCCAAAGATTCCGTCCAAATCGCTGCCAAGAGTGAACCCAACTGGGCAGTCAATTGGTTCGTTGGGGACCTTTCTCGCCTTCCTCTGCAAGATGCCAGTATGGATATCTTACTTGATCTCTTTTCCCCTGCCAATTACGGAGAATTTCGTCGCGTTTTATCCAAAGACGGTATCTTGATAAAGGTTATTCCAACTAAAAATCACCTCAAGGAAATCCGTCAGAAGGTACAAGACCAGCTGACAAACAAGGACTATTCCAACCAAGATATCAAAAATCATTTCCAAGAACACTTTACCATCCTATCTAACCAAACAGCCTCTCTAACTAAGACTATCACAGCAGAACAACTCCAAGCCCTACTCAGCATGACCCCTCTTCTCTTTCACATCGACCAGAGCAAGATTGACTGGAGCCAACTGACAGAGATTACAATTGAAGCAGAGATTCTGGTTGGGAAAGCATTCTAAACTAGACTTCGCAAAGGTAGAAAACTTACTGAAAATCCTCAATATTACAAAAACGCATAAGAACAGGTGCTCACAAAAACCTTAATCTTATGCGTTTTGTTATAGTTCCCATACATATTAAGAGGAAATATTTGAAATCAGTTCTCTTAATAACCATTGAATACCATATGTTACATTTACTCCAAATATGATATAGGCCGTATAAATCAAGTATTTCGATTTCTCCCGCCTCAAAGAATAAATCTTGTACAAAATAAATAAATTTAAAGCAATAAATAATAGAGACAAAATCTTTCCTCCAAAATCAATCCTAACAGTGGGCAGTCAGGCATATACCTCATATTTATTTTCGATTCGAGATAACAAACTTATCAATAAATAGCAATTGATATAAGGCAAGTACAAATCCCCAGAAACTACCACGAAGAGAGATTTCTTGATGATTGAGAGGAAACAAATCATGGTTACCTATATAGAGGCAGGTCAAAATGACAAATAAAATCCAAAATAAATCTGTCCATCTATATTTTGAAAAATATTTTTTCCACATAAAAACACCTTCTTTCCTACAATCATATTATAATACTTTATGTAAGCGAATACAAGGAATGTGAGGTAATCAACTACAAAGAAACATGAGGTTGAAAGAGAGTAAAAAGCAGTATTTCTAAGCCTTAACTGTATCTATGATTTCTCTTCTTTTAAGACATGATTGAGCCAAATCCACAGTATTCAAAAAAAAAGCGAATTTCAATCGAAATTCGCTTTTTACAAATCTTATTCGTATAAACTTGTATCTTAATTCAAGTGCCAGATATCTTCGTTGTACTGAGCGATTGTACGGTCAGATGAGAAGAATCCTGCTTTAGAAATGTTAACGATGACTTTATCCAACCATGCGTCACGGTCTTCGTAGTCAGCAAGCATTTGCTCTTTCACTTTGATGTAGTCTTCCAAGTCAAGAAGAGTCATGAACCAGTCTTTGTTGATCAATTCATTGTAAAGACGTTCCAAGCGCTCTTTGTTTCCAGCTGCAAGAACTGCATCGCTAACGATGAAGTCAACCAATGGTTTGATAGCTTTACGAGCGTAGAATTCGCTTGATTTGTAAGCTGCTTTTGCGTAAAGGTCGATAACAGTTTCTGAATCTTCACCGAAGATGTAGATGTTTTCATCGCCAACCAACTCAGCGATTTCCACGTTAGCACCGTCCATAGTACCAAGAGTCAAAGCTCCGTTCAACATGAATTTCATGTTACCAGTACCTGAAGCTTCTTTAGAAGCAAGTGAGATTTGTTCTGAGATATCACATGCTGGGATAAGGAAGCTTGCTGCAGTAACGTTGTAGTTTTCAACCATAACGACTTGCAAGTGTGGAGCTACTGCTGGATCGTTAGCAATAACTTCTGACATGCAAAGTATCAAGTGGATGATGTCTTGAGCGATTGTGTAGGCTGGAGCTGCCTTACCACCAAAGAAGATTGTGATTGGACGAGCAGGAATGTTACCAGCTTTGATGTCAAGGTATTTGTGGATCACGTACAAAGCGTTCATTTGTTGGCGTTTGTACTCGTGAAGACGTTTGATTTGGATGTCAAAGATAGAGTTTGGATTGATTTCCACACCTTGGTGTTCTTTCAAGTGACGAGCCAATTTACGTTTGTTGTGAGCCTTGATGCTTTCCAATTTTTCTTTGACAGCTGCTTTGTCTTCGTATGACAAGAGTTTCTCAAGCTCATCTGCTTCATGGTGCCAACCTTCTCCAAGAATCTCATCCAAGTAGTGAGACAAGCTTGGGTTAGCATGCATGAGCCAACGACGGAAAGTGATACCGTTTGTTTTGTTGTTGAATTTTTCTGGGTAAAGATCGTAGAAAGCTTTCAACTCAGAATTTTTCAAGATTTCAGTGTGAAGTGCTGCTACCCCGTTAACACTGTATCCGTAGTGGATATCCATGTGAGCCATGTGAACACGTCCGCTCTCATCGATAATTTGAACAGCTGGATCTTTCACTTCTGCTTTCACGCGACGGTCCAATTCTTCAATGATTGGTACCAAGTGAGGAACCACTTCTTGCAAGAATTCAAGAGGCCATTTTTCAAGGGCTTCAGCAAGGATTGTGTGGTTAGTGTAGGCAGTCATGCTACGAACAATTGAGATTGCTTCGTCAAGCTCGATACCACGTGCAGTCAAAAGGCGGATCAATTCAGGGATAACCATTGATGGGTGAGTATCGTTGATTTGTACAACTGCGTAGTCAGCAAGGTCATGCAAGTTGCTTCCTTTTTCGATTGCTTCGTCGATGATCAATTGCGCACCGTTTGAAACCATGAAGTATTGTTGGAAGATACGGAGCAATTCACCTTGACGGTCACTATCATCTGGGTAAAGGAAAAGAGTCAAGTTGCGAGCGATGTCCGTCTTATCAAAGTTGATACCATCTTCGATGATAGAAGAATCAACTGAATCCAAGTCAAACAAACGCAAGCGGTTCTTAGTTTCTGTCTTGTAACCAGGTACATCGATATCGTAAAGAGTTGATGTCAATGTGAAGTGAGCGAATGGCACTTGGTAGCTACGGCTTGAGCGAACCAACCAGTTTTGCTCTGTCAACCATGCATTTGGAATTGTTTCTTGTTGGTTGTTTTTAAGAACTTGTTGGAAAAGACCGTAGTGGTAGTTAAGACCAACACCGTCACCGTTCAAACCAAGAGTAGCAATTGAGTCGATAAAGCAGGCAGCCAAACGTCCCAAACCACCATTACCAAGAGAGGGTTCTAATTCAACTTCTTCAACTTCGATCAAGTCTTTACCTGCAGCAGCAAGTTCTTTTTTAACATCGTCGTAAAGACCAAGGTTGATCAAGTTGTTTGACAAGAGTTTACCAATCAAGAACTCAGCTGAGATGTAGTAAACTTTTTTCTTACCAGTGTTAACTGGTTTTTGGCTGCTTGCAAGCTTGCTGTAGTTAAGAAGAGCCAGGTAAAGCTCTTCATTGCTACATTCTGCAATGGTTTTATTGTAACGATTTTGTACAAATTCTTGTAGTGATAACATGTTTAAGGTGTCTCCTGATATTGTATTATTTCTTTAAATCTACCAAATTTTCATTGATTCGGCGATAGATTGTTGTCAAGTCAAGCAAGCCTTCCTCGACAGCTGGTGTCAATTGATCTTCAGTCATACGCCAAGACCAGTTTCCACCAAGGGTAGATGGGAAGTTCATACGAGCCGCCTCATCCAATTCTAGCAAATCTTGCATAGTTGCAATTGCCATGAAGCTAACTGATGAAAAGACTGTACGAAGCATAGCGTGTGGCACTGTTTCGTATTCTTTACGGTTAGTGTAGCGAGCCATGTACTCACGAGTCGCATCATCGATCTCGTTACGGTACCAACCAAGGACCGTATTGTTATCGTGTGTTCCTGTGTACATAACTGAGTTAGCAGGTGCCAAGTGTGGGCTATCGATACTTTCATCTTCTGGGTTGAAAGCAAATTGAAGAATCTTCATTCCTGGGAAGCCAGTACGTTCACGCAATTCGATAACTTCGTCTGTCATGAAACCAAGGTCTTCTGCGATGATGTTTAGCTCACCAAGCTCTTCCTTAACGGCTGCAAAAAGCTTGTAGCCAGGACCTTTCACCCACTCACCAGGTGCTGCTGTATCAGAACCAGCAGGGATTTCCCAGTAAGATTCGAAACCACGGAAGTGGTCGATACGAACGATGTCGTAGATTTTGAAGCTTTCACGCAAGCGTTCAATCCACCATTTGTAGCCGTCTTTGTCCATTGCTTCCCAGTCATAGATTGGGTTACCCCAAAGCTGACCAGTTGCAGAAAACTCATCTGGTGGGCATCCTGCGATGCAAGTTGCCTTACCGTTGACATCTGTCTTGAAGAGATGTGGATTTGCCCACATATCGCTTGAATCTTCCGCTACATAGATTGGCATGTCCCCAACGATTTCGATGTGGTTGTCGTTAGCGTAAGCTTTCAATTTCAACCATTGTTGGAAGAAGAAGTATTGAGTCACACGGTGGTAAACCAACTTGTCTGCCAATTGCTCACGGTAGCTTTCAAGTGCTGAAGCTTTACGAGCACGAGCATCTGCATCTGGCCATTCAGTCCAAGCAAGATTGTCAAAATGCTCTTTAATAGCCATATACTCTGCAAAGAGTTCAAGCCATGATTGGTTGTCTTGAGCGAATTTCTCAAAATCCTTAACATCTCCTACTTCCAAGAAACGTTTTACCGCTTTTTCTAAAAGAGGACGACGTGCATAGTAGATTTTCGCATAATCAACTTCAGACGCATCACTACCAAAGTCAACTCCTTCAAGGTCACTTGCTTGCAACAAGCCTTGTTTCACCAAGATATCTAAATCGATAAAATGAGTGTTCCCTGCGAAGGCTGAGAAAGATTGGTAAGGAGAGTCTCCGTAACTAGTTGTTCCTAGTGGAAGGATTTGCCAGTAACGTTGTTTTGTGCGAACCAAGAAATCAACGAAGTCGTAAGCACTTTTACCAAATGATCCGATTCCGTATGCCCCTGGAAGAGAAGAAATGTGCATCAACACACCACTTTGACGTTTTTTCATAATAAGCACCTCATGTGTTTATAGTTAGATATTACATTTTTATGAACGCAAACGTTTGCGCTATTACTAGTATAACTCATTTCCTTGATAAATGCAAGCGGTTTTAAATAACTTTTTTGATTATTTTTTTAAATTTTTTCTTCTTACTTGTATATATATCCTTTCAGGAAACAAACAAAATAGGAATAAGGGTTTCACTTATCTTATTAAGCAAAAATAAAGTGAGAGTCCTCTCTGCTTTCCATTTGTAAATTAGGCAATCGTTTTCTCAACTTTTTTAAATTTAAAACAAAACCGATTTTTGAGATTTTCTACTATTATATAACGATGAAGCGGTTACTTTTTTTACAATTTTTTTAAAAATTTTTACAAAAAACACTTGCAACCGCTTTCTGATTGTGCTATACTAGTCACATAAAGGAAAACGTTTGCGTTTCCTCATTATAAAATTTGTTATTCTTTAGGAGGAATACACTATGTCATCTAAATTCATGAAGAGCGCTGCTGTGCTTGGAACTGCTACACTTGCTAGCTTGCTTTTGGTAGCTTGCGGAAGCAAAACTGCTGATAAGCCTGCTGATTCTGGTTCATCTGAAGCGAAAGAACTCACTTTCTACGTTGAAGACCAATATAAAGCCTTTGCTGAATCAGCTGCAAAAGCTTACGAAAAAGAAGCTGGCGTAAAAGTTACCATCAAAACAGGAGACCAAATGGGTGGGCTTGACAAACTTTCTCTTGACAACCAATCAGGTCAAGCTGCTGACGTTATGATGGCTCCATACGACCGTGTAGGTAGCCTTGGTACTGACGGACAACTTTCAGAAGTTAAATTGAGCGACGGCGCTAAAACAGATGATAAAACTAAATCTCTTGTAACAGCTGCTGATGGTAAAGTTTACGGTGCTCCTGCTGTTATCGAGTCACTTGTTATGTACTACAACAAAGACTTGGTAAAAGAAGCTCCAAAAACTTTTGCTGACTTAGAAAACCTTGCTAAAGATAGCAAATATGCCTTCGCTGGAGAAGATGGAAAAACTTCTGCTTTCCTAGCTGACTGGACAAACTTCTACTATGCATATGGACTTCTTGCTGGTAACGGTGCTTACGTATTCGGACAAAACGGTAAAGACGCTAAAGATATCGGTCTTGCAAACGACGGTTCTATCGCAGGTATCAACTACGCTAAATCTTGGTATGAAAAATGGCCTAAAGGTATGCAAGATACTGAAGGTGCTGGCAACTTAATCCAAACTCAATTCCAAGAAGGTAAAACAGCTGCTATCATCGACGGACCTTGGAAAGCTCAAGCCTTTAAAGATGCTAAAGTAAACTACGGTGTTGCAACTATCCCAACTCTTCCAAATGGAAAAGAATATGCTGCATTCGGTGGTGGTAAAGCTTGGATCATCCCATCAAGCACTAAGAACCTTGAAGGCGCTCAAAAATTTGTAGACTTCCTTGTTTCAACTGAAGAACAAAAAGCCTTCTACGATACAACTAACGAAATCCCAGCTAACACTGAAGCTCGTACATATGCTGAAGGTAAAAATGATGAGTTGACAACAGCTGTTATCAAACAGTTCAAGAACGCTCAACCAATGCCAAACATTTCTCAAATGTCTGCAGTTTGGGATCCAGCGAAAACTATGCTCTTTGATGCTGTAAGTGGTAAGAAAGATGCGAAAACAGCTGCTAACGACGCTGTAACATTGATCAAAGAAACAATCAAACAAAAATTTGGTGAATAAAAAATTTGTTCAAGGGGGGTGGAAATCAAATCCCCCTTTGAATTTATCAATCAAAAACATATATAGTTTAGGTTTTAATTAGAAACCAGTATCCTATGAAAGGAGTTATTATGGAAAAGCAACAACCTAGTAAAGCAGCTCTGCTGTCTATCATTCCTGGGTTAGGACAGATTTACAATAAACAAAAAGCCAAAGGTTTTATCTTCCTTGGTGTAACCATCGTATTCGTCCTTTACTTCCTAGCACTTGCAGCCCCTGAATTGAGCAATCTCATCACTCTTGGTGACAAACCAGGTCGTGATAATTCCCTCTTTATGCTGATTCGTGGTGCCTTCCATTTAATCTTTGTAGTTGTTTATGTACTCTTTTATTTCGCAAATATCAAAGACGCACATACAACTGCCAAACACATTAACAATGGCATACCAGTAGCACTTACCTTTAAAGAAATGGTCAAAGGAATCTATGAAAATGGCTTCCCTTACCTCTTAATCATTCCATCTTACATTGCCATGACTTTTGCGATTATCTTCCCAGTTATCGTAACCTTGATGATCGCCTTTACCAACTACGACTTCCAACACTTGCCACCAAACAAATTGTTGGACTGGGTTGGTTTGACCAACTTTACAAACATTTGGAGCTTGAGTACCTTCCGTTCTGCCTTTGGTGCCGTCCTTTCTTGGACTATCATCTGGGCTTTATCTGCCTCAACTTTACAGATCGTCATTGGTATCTTCACAGCTATCATTGCTAACCAACCATTTATCAAAGGAAAACGTATCTTCGGTGTTATTTTCCTTCTTCCTTGGGCTGTCCCAGCCTTCATCACTATCTTGACATTCTCAAACATGTTTAACGATAGTGTTGGTGCTATCAACACTCAAGTATTGCCAATCTTGGCTAAATTCCTTCCTTTCCTTGATGGTGCTCTTATTCCTTGGAAAACAGACCCAACTTGGACTAAGATTGCCTTGATTATGATGCAAGGTTGGCTTGGATTCCCATATATCTACGTTTTGACCTTGGGTATCTTGCAATCTATTCCTAACGACCTTTACGAAGCAGCTTATATTGACGGTGCTAATGCTTGGCAAAAATTCCGCAACATCACTTTCCCAATGATCTTGGCTGTTGCTGCACCTACTTTGATTAGCCAATACACCTTCAACTTTAACAACTTCTCTATCATGTACCTCTTCAATGGTGGAGGTCCTGGTAGTGTCGGAGGGGGAGCTGGTTCAACTGATATCTTGATCTCATGGATCTACCGTTTGACAACAGGTACATCTCCTCAATACTCAATGGCGGCAGCTGTTACCTTGATTATCTCTATCATTGTCATCTCAATCTCTATGATCGCATTCAAGAAACTACACGCATTTGATATGGAGGACGTCTAAGATGAATAACTCAATTAAACTCAAACGTAGACTGACTCAAACCCTTACTTACCTCTACTTGATTGGTCTATCAATCGTGATTATCTATCCACTGTTGATTACCATCATGTCAGCCTTTAAAGCAGGTAACGTCGCAGCCTTTAAACTTGATACTAACATCGACTTCAATTTTGATAACTTTAAAGGACTCTTTACTGAAACTCTATACGGTACTTGGTATCTCAATACCTTGATCATCGCCTTGGTTACCATGGCGGTTCAAACAAGTATCATCGTACTTGCTGGTTATGCCTACAGCCGTTACAACTTCTTGGCTCGTAAACAAAGTTTGGTCTTCTTCTTGATTATCCAAATGGTGCCAACCATGGCCGCTTTGACAGCCTTCTTCGTTATGGCGCTTATGTTGAACGCCCTTAACCACAGCTGGTTCCTCATCTTCCTATACGTTGGTGGTGGTATCCCGATGAATGCTTGGCTCATGAAAGGCTACTTCGATACAGTGCCAATGTCTCTAGACGAATCTGCAAAACTAGACGGTGCAGGACACTTCCGTCGCTTCTGGCAAATTGTTCTTCCACTTGTTCGCCCAATGGTTGCCGTACAAGCTCTCTGGGCCTTCATGGGACCTTTCGGGGACTACATCCTCTCTAGTTTCTTGCTTCGTGAGAAAGAATACTTTACTGTTGCCGTTGGTCTCCAAACCTTCGTCAACAATGCGAAGAACTTGAAGATTGCCTACTTCTCAGCAGGTGCTATCCTCATCGCCCTTCCAATCTGTATTCTCTTCTTCTTCCTACAAAAGAACTTTGTTTCAGGACTTACAAGTGGTGGCGACAAGGGATAATATATCCCCGCCACCCTTTTTCATTTTGAAGCTTGTGACTATAAAACTATCCTTGTAACAAGCAATTTTTCTCCTGGACTTGAAATAAAGCACATTTCTCTATATAATAATACTCATATAGAAAACACCTTTTAGAAAGATACCTATGCTTCCATATCCATTTTCCTATTTTTCAAGTATTTGGGGATTTCGTAAGCCCCTGTCCAAACGTTTCGGACTCAACTGGTTTCAGCTTCTCTTTACCAGTATCTTCCTTATCAGCTTGTCTATGGTACCTATTGCCATCCAAAACAGCTCGCAGGAGACTTATCCGCTAGAAACCTTTATCGATAATGTCTATGAACCATTGACAGATAAGGTTGTACAGGATCTCTCTGAACACGCTACAATTGTTGATGGCAAATTAACTTATACTGGAACAGCTAGTCAAGCGCCTTCTATCGTGATCGGTCCAAGTCAAAGTAAGGAATTACCTAAGGACTTGCAACTGCATTTCGATACGAATGAGCTCGTCATCAGCAAGGAAAGTAAAGAGCTGACCCGTATCTCTTACCGAGCGATTGAGACTGAGAGTTTCAAAAGTAAAGACAGCTTGACCCAAGCCATTTCTAAAGACTGGTATCAGCAAAATCGTGTCTATATCAGTCTCTTCCTAGTTCTCGGTGCTAGCTTCCTCTTTGGTTTGAATTTCTTTATCGTCTCTCTAGGAGCGAGTCTTCTCCTTTATATCACTAAGAAATCACGCCTCTTTTCATTTAGAACCTTTAAAGAGTGCTATCATTTTATCTTGAACTGTTTAGGATTACCAACTCTGATTACACTTATTTTGGGATTATTTGGCCAAAATATGACAACTCTGATTACTGTACAAAACATTCTTTTTGTTCTATATCTGGTCACTATCTTTTATAAAACGCATTTCCGTGATCCAGATTACCATAAATAGGAGATTTTTATGCCCGTTACGATTAAAGACGTGGCCAAGGCTGCTGGTGTTTCGCCTTCAACCGTAACCCGTGTTATTCAAAATAAATCAACCATTAGCGACGAAACAAAAAAACGCGTTCGCAAGGCTATGAAGGAGCTCAATTACCACCCCAACCTCAACGCTCGTAGCTTGGTAAGCAGTTATACCCAAGTTATCGGCTTGGTGCTTCCTGACGACTCAGACGCCTTCTATCAAAATCCTTTCTTCCCATCTGTTCTCCGTGGTATCGCCCAAGTCGCCTCTGAAAACCACTATGCCATTCAGATTGCAACAGGTAAAGACGAAAAAGAGCGTCTTAAAGCTATTTCACAGATGGTTTACGGTAAACGTGTGGATGGTTTGATTTTCCTTTATGCCGAAGAGGAAGATCCCTTGGTCAAACTGGTCGCTGATGAGCAGTTCCCCTTCCTCATCCTAGGGAAATCCATTTCACCCTTTATCCCTCTTGTCGATAACGACAATGTCCAAGCTGGTTTTGATGCGACCGAATATTTCATAAAAAAAGGCTGCAAACGAATTGCCTTCATTGGAGGAACTAAGCGACTCTTCGTAACGCAAGACCGTTTAACAGGCTATGAGTCAGCACTCAAACAACACCAACTGCCTATTGATGAAAATTTGACCTATTTCGCAACCGAGTTCTTAGAAGAAAAAGGGTATCAATTTAGTAAACTCCTCTTTCAGCACGACCCGCAGATTGATGCGATCATTACAACCGATAGTCTCCTAGCCGAAGGGGTCTGTGACTATATCGCTAAGCACCAACTGGATGTCCCAGTTCTCAGCTTCGACTCAGTCAATCCCAAGCTCAACTTGGCGGCCTATGTCGATATTAATAGCTTAGAACTGGGTCGTGTTTCCCTTGAAACTATCCTCCAGATTATCAGCGATGCTAAAAGCAATAAACAAATTTGTTACCGTCAGTTAATTGCCCACAAAATTATTGAAAAATAAAAACCAGCTCGAGCTGGTTTTTTTGATTACTAATTTTCTGTTTCAACGAATCGTCCCAGAATATGAACATTCTCCGATACAGAGACAAAGGCACCTGGATCCACCTGTTTCATAATCTGTTTAAATTCATTAAACTCTGCACGTGTAATAACAGTAATTAAAACTGCCTTTCTTTCGTGATTATAGGTTCCTTCTGCATCGTGGATCATAGTTGCTCCGCGGTGCAATTTTTTATGGATTTTTTCAATGACTTTGTCTGGATGATTGGTCACAATCATGGCCTGCATGCGTTTTTGCTTAGTAAAGACTGCGTCTGTCACACGGCTAGAGACAAAGATGGTAATCATAGAATAGAGAGCGTATTTCCAACCAAAGGTCAAACCAGCTATCAACATGATGGTCCCATTTACCAAGAAAGAAATACTGCCGACATTCTTACCTGTTTTCTTACGAATGGTCAGACTGACAATATCCGTTCCACCACTGGAGATATTGTTTCGAAGAGCAAAACCAATCCCCAAGCCCATGACAACTCCCCCAAAAAGGGCATTAATAATAGGATCCTCCGTCAAGGTTGCCACAGGGACAAACTGGATAAAGAAGGAACTCATGGATACCGTGATAAAGGTAAAAATAGTGAACTTATGCCCAATCTGATACCAGGCCAAGACCATCAAAGGAAAATTAATGGCGTAGAAGGTCAGCGAAATCGGAATATGAAACCCAAACCAGTGATTACTCAAGGCAGAGATAATCTGTGCCAAACCTGTCGCACCACTCGAATACACATGCCCTGGTTGGAAAAAGAAATTGACCGCTACTGCTGATAGAAATCCATAGACCAGAGAGGCCGAAATTTTCTCATCATACTTCTCTCGAGAGATGCTTTGTAAGACACGTAAAATTTTTATCTGATAAGCAAAGCGACGCAGATAATAGCGCCACCGCTTAATTCGTTTTGCTTGTTTCATCTTCTTCTACTTGTAAGCTGAGTTCCTCTAGTTGTTTGAGAGCTACTGTTGAAGGAGCTTGTGTCATTGGGTCAGTTGCCTTGTTGTTCTTAGGGAAGGCAATAACTTCACGAATATTTTCTTCTCCTGCTAAGAGCATGACAAAGCGGTCAAGCCCGATAGCCAAGCCACCATGTGGTGGGAAACCATAGTCCATGGCTTCAAGAAGGAAGCCAAACTGGTCATTTGCTTCTTCTGCTGAGAAACCAAGAGCCTTGAACATGCGTTCTTGAAGGTCTTTTTGGTTGATACGAAGGCTACCACCACCAAGCTCATAACCGTTCAAGACGATATCGTAAGCAATGGCACGAACCTTAGCCAAATCACCTTCTAATTCGTGAGCAGTCTCTTCCTGTGGAAGAGTGAATGGATGGTGGGCGCTCATGTAGCGACCTTCTTCTTCAGACCATTCAAACATTGGCCAGTCAACCACCCAAAGGAAGTTGAATTTATCGTTATCAATCAAGCCAAGTTCTTTGGCAATACGTCCACGAAGGGCACCGAGTGTTGCATTGGCCACTTCAAGCGTATCTGCCACAAAGAGAACCAAGTCCTTATCTTCAAGAGCAAGCGCTCTTGTCAATTCTGCTTGGATACCTGTCAAGAACTTAGCAACTGGTCCGTTTAATTCTCCATCAACAACCTTAACCCAAGCAAGACCTTTGGCACCATACTGTTTGGCTACTTCTGTCATCTTGTCGATGTCTTTACGTGAATAATTGTCCGCAGCGCCTTTGACCACAATGGCTTTTACAGCAGGTGCTTCTGAAAAGACTTTAAAGTCTACACCTTTGACCACTTCTGTCAAGTCCTGAAGCAACATGTCAAAACGCGTATCAGGTTTATCAGAACCGTAAAGAGCCATCGCATCATCGTATTTCATACGAGGGAATGGAAGCGTCACTTCGATGCCTTTAGTTTCCTTCATGACACGCGCAATCAAGCCTTCTGTGATATCTTGGATTTCTTGCTCAGTAAGGAAAGATGTTTCCAAGTCGACCTGAGTGAACTCAGGCTGGCGGTCACCACGCAAGTCCTCGTCACGGAAACATTTAACGATTTGGTAGTAACGGTCAAAACCAGCATTCATCAAGAGCTGTTTCGTGATTTGTGGACTTTGAGGAAGAGCGTAAAAATGCCCTTTATTCACACGAGATGGCACCAAATAGTCACGCGCCCCTTCAGGCGTTGACTTGGAAAGGAATGGTGTCTCCACGTCGATAAACTCCAACTCATCCAAGTAGTTGCGGATAGAATGGGTCACCTTAGCACGAAGCTTGAGATTTTCCAACATTTCTGGACGACGAAGGTCAAGGTAACGGTAACGCAAACGCGTATCGTCATTGGCCTCAATACCATCCTTAATCTCAAATGGGGTTGTCTTAGCTGTATTCAGCACTGTCAGAGCTGTTACATTTAACTCAACTGCACCAGTTGGCAACTTATCATTGGCTTGCTCACGCGCAGCGACCTGTCCAGTCACCTCGATAACAAATTCGCTACGAAGGCTTTCAGCTGTTGCCATGACCTCTGCAGATACTTTTTCAGGGTTGATAACCAACTGCATGATTCCTTCACGGTCACGAAGATCGATAAAGATCAAACCACCAAGGTCACGACGACGGCCAACCCATCCTTTCAAGGTTATTTCTTGTCCGATGTGTTCCTCACGAACACGACCAGCATACATACTACGTTTCATGTTTTCTCTCCTCTTTTATTCTGTTACTATTTTACCATAAAAGCGCAGGCTCTTCATGAAAATCAGCAGAAAAGTTTGCCAGTCTTTAAAAATTAACGCCCATACAAAAATCCGATGAACTTCACCGGACTCTTTTATTTTGAATTTTTGCCTGCTTTACGCTTTTCAGCAATTTCAGCTGCCTTTCGAGGCAAGACAATTTCCGTTGTGTAAGCTGTCCCAAAACGCCAGATACCGGCAATAGGGGCAAAGACCACTGCTAGATGACTGTAGAAGAAATCTCCCTTGAAGGCATAAGATAGTGCCCCAATGATGAAAAATAGAACAACTGCTTGAATCACTGCTAATAAAATTACTCGTTTCATGTGACCTCCTGACTCTATTATAGCATGAGAATCATCAAAAAGCCGACTAAATTATTCAAAGCGTGGAGAGAAATACTGTAGACCAGACCTTTTCTGCTAATATAAGCCAAGCCCAAACTAAAACCAAGACTAAAATAGACAAAAAATTGTTGCACATCACTTGGGAAATGACCTAAGGCAAACAAAACACTGGATACCAGAAGAAAAATCAGAGTTTGTTTACTATTGTCCTGCTTAGGAAAGAGATAGCGTGCCAACATTCCTCTAAAGATAAGTTCTTCCGTCAAAGGAGCAAAAATAACGACCGCAAAGAATGAGAAAAGTGGTTGAGACAAGGTCAAGTCTATCGCTATTTGTTGATTTACTGAAGGGTCGTTTGGCAAGAAGAATTGAACGACAAGAGATAAAAACCAAACCAAGGCAGGGAGCCAAATAAATCGGTTAAATCCGCTCTTCTCAATATGAACAGGACCTTTCTGGTACCATTTGTAAATACCGTACACATAAACTCCAGCCAAGGCCACATAGAGTAGGGTAACAGCATAGGGTGAAGCGCCTAAGGCAAGCGAAGTAGTCGCGAGCCCCTGAATGAAGCCATAGATGAATAAAAAGGATAGAAGGGCTAGAAGAAACCAGCCAAAATTTTTAAGTAGTTTCATAAAGTTCTCCTATCTTGCTTTATAGCTGTTTTTCAATACAAAGAGGTTTGCTATTCCTAACACAAGTACCCAGGCAAGTAACATACCAATATTAGAAAAAGATATTTCCCCACCTTTTTTATTTAAAAGATTTACAATTGGACCAATAAAAGAGTAATCCAACACTTTCTGAACCGTATCATTTTGAAGAGCAATCATGGGTAAAAAAGAGACGATAAACACAGGAAAGATACTATAAACTTGCGCTTTAGACTGAGTATCTGACACTGCACCGATTAAAAGGTTGAGAAAAATAATACTAATAGTTGCTAGGATTAAATAGATAACATAGGCCAATAAGTAACTTGATAGATCTACTTTAAGATAGATGGGCAGTACAATCATAGCAAATAACATTATCAAAATAGGGAGAACAAGCATACTGAAAGTATATTCTGTTGCTGTCACACCACTTAGGATGAGTGATTTAAGATTGCGTTTTTCCTTATCTTCTGCCATCATAATCGATACCATATAACCACTTCCCATACTCAAGACCATCGTCAAACTCGAAGAGAGGAGAAACATACTCAATTCTCCATTCTTATTGAAGAATTCATTATATAGAACAGCTATTCCAAAAGGCATCAATAGAGTCGCCAACAAAGTTGAATTGCTGATAAGAACTTGTAATCTTAACCATAGTAGGGCATTTAATTTTCTAAACATCTAACTTTTCTCCTGTCAATCTGATAAAGATTTCTTCTAAAGTTGGCTCACAAGAGTGAACCACCATCAAATCTGTCGTATCTAAATGTGGTAATTCTTCAAAAGGAACTATCTGTTCTCGTCCATCATTATAAACCACACGTACTTTCTTATCCACATGGTACTTCTGGATGATATCTTGCGGACTTCCATACTCTATTAAGTTTCCCTTATTCAAAAGAGATAAGCGATCACAAAGCAGAGTTGCTTCATGCATATCATGCGTTGTCAGAAAGATAGTTGTCCCCGCCTGCTTTAATTCTTGTAGTAGGGTATGAATCATCTTAGATGTTGTAGGGTCTAAACCACTGGTTGGCTCATCTAGAAAGAGAATCTTAGGAGCATTCAGAAGGGCACGAGCCAAGAACATTCGTTGTTTCATTCCTGTAGATAGTTTTTCTGCGATAATATCTTTAGCATCTGCCAATCCAACCTGTTGAAGCACCTGAACTACTCTATCTGACTTGAGACCATATAACTTAGCATAGATGAGCAGATTTTTGTAAAGACTCATCTTTTCATAAAAACCACTGCCATCACTAACAATACCAATTTGTTCCAAATCATTTGAGGTTAAATCTTGAGAATTCTTGCCTAACAAAACTGTTTTACCTTGATCTGCAGCCAACTGACCTGTTAAGACATTGATCATGGTTGTTTTACCTGAGCCAGAAGGGCCAAGAAAACCAAAGATTTCTCCCTCCTTAATCTCAAAAGAAATCTGGTGAAGAGCTTTTTTGCTCCCAAAACTTTTGCTTACATTTTCAACACGAATCATAGAAACTCCTTTATTTGAAATAGCGTTTTACCATAGGTAACTGCATCACATTGATATAAATATGGATTACTCCTACAAGCAAGAAGGCTAGTAGCTGAATTTCTCCTGTCAAGAAAGAAACGATAAAAAGAAAAATATATAAGCCTGGTAAGACATACTGATTTAATTGGAATAAAATCCGAAAACTCTGTTCCAAATTAGCCTTGCGCTCCCCTTCATCGTAAGAATCGAAATGCTCTAAGATATCCTTTGGTGTAGAGAAAAATACCAAATCAAACTGACGAACAATCGCAATGGTCTTAAAAAGATATTTTTGAACACTGAAAATCAGCACTAATGCCAAAAAAGAAAGAGAGAAGGTTATATGGCTTCCATTTAGTACAACCCCTTCACTACCTGAGATGAAAAGAGCCAATAAAATCGCTACACTTGCAATATTAAAAGCAATGGTTCCAAACTCGAGATTCCGATACATTTGCACATAATAGGTTTCATTCAGATCATCATCCATTTCCTCTTGATACAAGGAATGAAATTTTCTGCTTTTCTTTAAGAAATTGAAAGTCAAAAGAATGCTAATGAAACCTAACAGTAAACAAATAGCTGATATCCATGGTATCAAGACTTTTACATCTAACATAATTCCGTGGGATTCAGCAAGTGCCTTAAACATCCCTACAAACATGCCTAAGAAACCTCCCAAGACAATAGACATTAAAAATAATAATAATCCACGTTTCTTTTTCTTTTTCATATTCATTCTCCTTTTTCACTTGCTAGATTTTTTGATTTCTTTTCAATCCATTCAACTACTGGGATGAGAGCAAAGTAGGCCCAAATAAATTGGTCACTTTGATAGGGACTAAACCAGCCTAAGTCTATCCCAATCAGTAGAAATACGCTGACTAATAGAGCTGCGACAACTACATAATAGATTACTTTATACTTGTTCATCATTTTTCTCCTTTTTCTTTAACCAATTGAAAATGGATAAGAGGATTAAATTAATCCAAAACAAATACTTACTTTCAACAAAATAGAACCAGCCCAGTAATGTTCCAACCATAGCGAAAGCATTCACAATAAGTGCAAGAACACTCATGTAATAAATCACTTTATACTTGTTCATCACTCGTCCTCCTCCAAGCGAAATACCGATTCGACTGTTTCGTTGAAAATTTGAGATATTTTCAGGGCAATGATAATGGATGGGGTGTACTCATCCCGTTCTAGTAGGCTAATGGTCTGTCTGGAAACCCCTGCCAGCTTGGCTAGGTCGGTTTGGTTGAGACCATCGCGAGCCCGAAGCTCTTTTAAACGATTTTTTAGTTGCATGTTACACACCTACTCTCCGTCAAATTCAACAGTTTGGATATCCTCAATACGTTGCAACTTGAATTTTTCTTTCCCCTTTTTATCAACACTACGTAGTTTGACCCATTCCTCATCAACATCCACAACTTCCCAGTTGTCTGGCCCAATATACACTCCCGTTATAATTGGTTTCTTTCCAATCATTTCTTGCAATAATCTCGACATTTCTGCGTTTCCTTTCTCTTTTCGCTCAAGCTTTTTGATTTTATTCTCTAGTTTCTTGATTTTATTAGAATTATTAGAATAAAAGAAAATCATAAATAGTATAAATACTACTACCCACATCATAGCTCCTTTCTCCTTTTCTCTTAACTTGCTTACATTGTAACACATCTTTTTCTTTTTGACAAGCATATTTGTCAAAAAGTTTATGATTTTTGTCATTTTGCAAAAGAAAAAGGTCAGGAGTAGGTTCCTGACCGGTTTATCTATCATTAAAATCCTAGTTTTTCAAAGATTTCTGAGAAGTTTTGGCTGATTGTCTCAAGTGACACTTGCACTTCTTCTCGGGTTTGGTTGTTCTTAACCGTCACTTGTCCACTTTCGACTTCGCTCTCTCCTAGGGTGATGAGGGTCCTAGCCGTAAAGACATCGGCTGACTTGAACTGAGCTTTGAGCTTACGGTTGAGGTAATCACGCTCTGCTTTGAATCCTTGTTGGCGAAGAGCCTGTACTAATTCCAAGGCCTTGACATTTGCTCCTTCGCCCAAGACTGCGATATAAACATCTAGGGCATTTTCAATAGGAAGGGACACACCTTGCTTCTCAAGAATGAGAAGCAGGCGCTCTACACCAAGTCCAAAACCAAATCCAGCAGTTTCAGGGCCACCAAAGTAAGCAACCAAACCATCGTAACGACCACCTGCACAGACTGTCAGGTCATTGCCCTCAATCTCAGTGATAAACTCGAAAATGGTGTGGTTGTAGTAGTCTAGACCACGCACCATATTGGTATCGATGATGTAGTCTACTCCAAGATTTTCCAACATCTGACGCACCGCATCAAAATGAGCTTGACTTTCTTCATCAAGGAAGTCCAAGATAGAAGGCGCATTCTCTACTGCTACCTTGTCTTCTTTTTCCTTAGAGTCCAAGACACGGAGAGGATTTTCCTCCAAACGACGTTGGCTATCCTTAGACAAGGTCTCCTTGAGCGGTGTCAAATAGTCAATTAAGGCTTGGCGGTAGGCCGCGCGGCTCTCAGGATTTCCAAGAGTGTTAAGATGTAATTTGACACCTTGGATACCGATTTCTTTCAAGAAATGGGCTGCCATAGCGATGGTTTCCACATCGGTAGCTGGATTGCTAGATCCAAAACACTCAACACCAATCTGGTGGAACTGGCGCAAACGTCCTGCCTGTGGACGCTCATAGCGGAACATAGGGCCCATGTAGTAGAATTTACTTGGCTTTTGCACTTCTGGAGCAAAAAGTTTATTTTCCACATAGGAACGGACAACAGGCGCAGTTCCTTCTGGACGGAGGGTAATATGACGGTCACCCTTGTCATAAAAATCGTACATTTCCTTGGTTACGATATCCGTTGTATCTCCGACAGAGCGACTGATAACCTCGTAATGCTCAAAAATAGGCGTGCGCACTTCTGCATAGTTGTAGCGCTTGAAAATCTCACGGGCAAAGCCCTCAACGTACTGCCATTTGGCAGATTCAGCAGGTAAAATATCCTGCGTTCCTTTTGGTTTTTGTAATTTCATAGGGAATCCTCTTTAAACTTAATAGTCTTATTTTACCATAAATAGAGGGATTAAAACAGTGAGAAAAAAATTAGGATTTAGATATCATTTTTGAGATTAATAACTGTCAAAAGAATAGCTATCAAGGAGAGACCAACAAATAGCATCCAAGTCAACTGTATATTCCACACAGCTATAAGTGAAAAACAGGCTGTTCCCACAGGTATGGATAAGGTAAACAATAAACCTAAAAAATTACTGGTACGAGCTAGAATCTCTGGAGCTAGATTTTTCATGAGCATGGCACTAATCTTTGGTTGAACTTTACCAGACATATACAGAGTTAAAAATAGAAATAGCAAACCAAGCACGACTTGATTGAATACATTAGCCAGACCAACTAGACTAAGTCCTACGGTCACCCACATCATCAATCTAGGCAAGGACTGCTTCCCAAAATAATCATTGCCCGTAAGGCTACTGATGATGACTGCTACTACAGCACCGACTTGACTGATAAATAACGCCTCTGTGTAAGAAAAATTCAAGAGAGAATGGCTCAAAAAGAAGATATTGTAGATGCCCCCTAAGGAACCACCCAAGGCATTGATAAGCAAGACAGCAAAGATCATGAATCCAAAGTTTTTCTGTCCACCTTTAAGAAAAACGAGACGTAAATTTCGATAAATCGTTAGGAACTGCTCTTTGATCGGAAGCTTCTCATTTTTTAGAATTTCACCATCAGCAGATGACATTGACAGTCTTAATTTGCTTTTTCCTAAAAAGAGAATAGAGGCTGATGCGAGGAAAAAACAGGCATTGATTCCCGCAACGAGAGAAAAATTGTTGACCGATAGACCTAAGAGCCAGACTCCAAAAGCTTGACCACCAATAGCTGAAATATAGGTGATGAACTGGGAAAAAGAGTAAGCTTCCATCAGATCATCTTCAGCTACTTTCTCCTTAATAAGAGGCATGCGCAAGCCACCTGCAAAATCACTAATCACATCACTAATGACGTTGATCAAACACAGGCTAGAAAAGGCAAATAAACTAGCTTGCTGAACAACTAGGGCTGCTAGAAAAAATAAAACCGCCTGAAACAAACCGCTATAGACCATCCATTTGACCTTGTCCCTCGTGTAATCTGCTCGAATCCCTACAAAAACTGTAAAGAGAGTAGGAAGAAGCATGACAATATTCGCCATAGCAACCGCAAAAGAGGCTTGTGGCAAGGTCGATGCATAAACGATAAAGACCAGATTGAAAATTGAAGCACCAAAAGCATTGAAGAAACGTGACAAAGTCAAGAGTCGATAAGCTTGGTTTCTAAACAATAGTTTCATAGATAATCTCCCTTCTTGTTCGAAGTTTTATGTGAAGTATGACTATAGTATAGCACTTAGAAATTCTAGAGGAAAAACTTTTGAATATATGCAACAAACAAAATGAGCAAAAAAACGATAGAACTTCTTTGATAACTTGTGAGAGCTCAACAATTCTATCGCTTCAAATTTTAAATAATTTTCTTAGTTTGCAGATATTCAACAATCGGTCGTATTTCTATAGTATTCGGCAGATTTATTACAGCCAAGCATCTCAAAAATACGGACAGCATCTTCCATCTTTTTCTGACCTTCCTTGACTCTGCCTTGCTTGCTATCAAGGAGACCTTCCGCCCACAAATAGACAATTCGGAAATAGGTTTCATTTTCATTGTAGAAATGCTCTTCGATAACACGTTTAAAATAAGAGGCATTGGTAAATTCTTCACACTCAATGCTGGCTAAAAAGCCATTCAATAGTATAGTGTGAAAAAGGTTTCGATTGCCAGACATTTCCATTAGGAAATCAGATTTACGTACCATCTCTCTAACATACCTAGTGAAAAGAGAAACAGATAGAAATGGTGAACTGACTGAAAATAAATTGAGTTCATAGATTCCCCAGATCTCGGTAGAAAACAAATAATCATGAAGGACTTTCCCCTCCTCTGCCGTTAACTCTACCGTATCATCCATGCTCTTCATATAAGACTTGATAAGAATGGCATTTAAAATATGTTTCTGTTTGTTTTGAGAATGGGCATGCTTTTGATACTCCCTGCGATACAAGTCCTCAAGCGGAGCTATATTCTTTGGATCCAAGACATCTATGATTTCTTTTCTCAACTCAGAATCTGTATCATACTGAAACCCTCTCGCCAGAAAGAGGATTTCCTCTACACTGGCAGATATATTTTCTAGGGCAAATAAAAACTTTTCCACCGAAAGCTCACTCTGGCCTGTTTCAAATCGGGACAACATAGACGGCGAAAATTGTCCCCCAGTTGCTTGTCTCAGCGAGATATTTCTTGACTCTCGTAATTGTCTAAAGACTTTTCCAATCTGCTCCATAGGCTTCCCCTTAATTCTGCATTTTCTTTATATTATCATATTTTTTCAGAAAATTCATCAAAAACTTGCCAAATTGTCAGAATTATGAGAAAATAGAGGATATTTATCACGTGGAGGGACTGTAATGAGAGAGGATATCAAAATCAATGACCGCGCTTTAGCCTTGCAAGACCAAATTATCGAAAAACTAGAGAAGGTTTTTGATACAGATGTGGAATTGGATGTGTACAATCTAGGGCTGATTTATGAAATCAATCTGGACGAAACGGGTCTCTGCAAGATTGTCATGACCTTCACTGACACCGCCTGCGATTGCGCCGAAAGCCTGCCTATCGAAATCGTGGCAGGTCTGAAACAAATCGAGGGTATCGAAGATGTCAAGGTTGAAGTTACCTGGTCGCCTGCCTGGAAGATCACACGAATCAGTCGCTACGGCCGTATTGCCCTTGGACTGCCACCTCGTTAAGCAGATCAATAACTTTTAAAGATAAAAAGAAGCAAGCCGAGATTGGCTTGCTTTTTAAGTTTATTTTTTACCTGACTTGTCCATATTCCAGAAGTCTGTCACGGCTCCGCGTGAAGCAGATGATACGATATGAGCATATTTACCGAGGACACCACGGCTGTAAAGTGGTGGCAAGGTTGTTTCTGCCTTACGTTTTTCAAGTTCTTCTTCGGATACGGCCATGGAAATTTCTTTGGTATCTTGGTCAACCGTAACGATATCGCCTGTACGAAGGTAGGCAATTGGTCCACCATCCTGAGCTTCAGGAGCGATATGTCCAACAACTAGACCATAAGTACCACCAGAGAAACGACCATCTGTCAAGAGGGCAACCTTGTCTCCCTGACCTTTACCAACAATCATTGATGAAAGTGACAGCATCTCAGGCATACCAGGGCCACCTTTAGGCCCAACGAAACGAACAACGACTACATCGCCATCAACGATTTCATCTGTCAGAACGGCCTGAATCGCATCTTCTTCTGAGTCAAAGACCTTAGCTGGTCCAACGTGACGACGCACTTTAACACCCGATACCTTGGCAACTGCACCATCAGGGGCAAGGTTCCCATTCAAGATAATCAATGGACCATCTGCACGTTTTGGATTTTCAAGTGGCATAATGACTTTTTGACCTGGTGTGAGGTCTGCAAAGTCAGCCAAGTTCTCAGCAACAGTCTTACCAGTACATGTAATGCGGTCTCCATGAAGGAATCCATTCGCCAAGAGATATCTCATAACCGCAGGCACACCACCGACTTCGTAGAGGTCTTGGAAAACATACTGACCAGATGGTTTCAAGTCGGCCAAGTGAGGCACACGCTCTTGGATCGTATTGAAGTCCTCAAGAGACAAGTCAACATTGGCAGCATGGGCAATGGCAAGCAAGTGAAGAGTGGCATTTGTAGAACCACCGAGAGCCATCGTTACAGTGATAGCATCTTCAAAGGCTTCACGAGTCAAGATATCTGATGGTTTGAGACCAAGCTCCAGCATCTTAACAACAGCACGTCCTGCTGCTTCGATGTCCTCTTTCTTATCAGCTGATTCAGCTGGGTGAGATGAAGAACCTGGCAAACTCATACCCAAAACTTCGATAGCAGTCGCCATGGTATTAGCAGTATACATACCACCACAGCCACCAGGGCCAGGGCAGGCATTACATTCGAGACGTTTCACATCCTCAGCTGTCATGTCACCGTGGTTCCATTTTCCGATACCCTCAAAAACAGAAACCAAGTCAATGTCTTTGCCATCAAGATTTCCCGGTGCAATGGTTCCACCATAGGCGAAAATAGCTGGGATATCCATATTAGCAATGGCAATCATAGAACCAGGCATGTTCTTATCACAGCCACCGATAGCGACGAAGGCATCGACGTTGTGACCACCCATAGCCGCCTCAATAGAGTCCGCAATGATATCACGAGATGTTAGAGAGAAACGCATACCAGGCGTTCCCATGGCAATCCCGTCCGCTACGGTGATAGTTCCAAACTGCACAGGCCAAGCACCTGCAGATTTGACACCCTCTTTAGCCAATTTCCCAAAATCATGCAAGTGAATGTTACATGGTGTATTTTCCGCCCAAGTCGAAATCACTCCCACAATCGGTGTTTCAAAGTCCTTATCTGTCATACCAGTCGCACGAAGCATGGCACGGTTTGGTGATTTCACCATACTGTCATAAATGCTGCTGCGGTGACGTTTATCTAATTCAGTCATTTGTTCCCTCCCATTTCAGTTTTTACTATTATAGCACATTTTAAAAGCAATGAACAGAAGAAAATTCTTGAATTTTCAGAAAATTCTATATACATATGAAATATTTAAAATTAAAAACAACAAAGCGGATTAGTGCACTTTCTGATGACCAGAATATGCTTTTTAATCCGCTTGCTTTAAATAACGTAATGTAATTTTTACAGAAATTCTTTCAGATAAGTGTATTTAACATCTATCTTGCATTATAAAACTCTAGAACTTTCTCTTTTATATTCGATTCACTCAAACCATACTCATTAAGAAGATAATCCATTTTCCCTACTTGACCGAATCTTTCTTGAACACCCATCCGATGAATTTTTGTTATTCCATCATCAGAGAATAATTCACATAAAGCACTGCCAATTCCACCTATCTGATTGTGGTTTTCTACAGTAAATATAGTTTTTCCACTTAACATTGTTTTTATTTGTTCTGGTATTGGTTTGATTCTAAATAAATCTATGACACCTACTGAATAACCTAATTTAGACAGTTCATCCGCAACTCGAATACTTGGAGCAACAATTATGCCAGAAGCAACTATTACAACATCTTCACCGTGTCTTAACTCAATATAGCCTTTAGAAAAATCTTCTCCACCTTGATATACAGCCTCTGGAGCTTTTCTAATTGTTCGAATATATTTTAGTCCTTTTAAGTCTAATGTCTGGTTCAAGATTTCACGAAATTGGATATCATCAGTTGCTTCGAAAATGATTGATTTAGGAATTAAACGTAACAATCCAATTTCTTCAAATGGCATATGTGTCCCACCATTCATTTCTGCAGTTACTCCTGCATCTGATCCAATCACAGTGGCATCCAATTGTGCGTATCCAAGAGAAATAAATAATTGATCAAATACTCTTCGTGAAGCAAAAGGGCCAAATGTATGAAGATAAGGTCTAAACCCCTGAATAGATAAACCTGCTGCAAGCCCGACCATTTCTGCTTCCATGATTCCAACATTCACATAACGGTCTCTAAAGTCCTTTTCAAGATTATTAGTAGCCATAGAACTTGACAAATCTGCTTCTAAAACTACTATATCAGAATAACTTTGGTTAGCCTCTAGAAGGAAATCTCTATACACATGTCGTAATTCTTTCGTACTTCTCATCATTCTGTTTCCTCCAATTCCTGACTTAATCTTTCTACAACTGAAGTTAACATTTGTCTCTCCTCTACAGTAGGGCGAAGATGATGATTGGATTTCATTTCTTCCAGCTCTCGAACTCCTTGACCTTTAATAGTGTCTAATACAATACACTTAGGGGATGAATTATTTGACTGTTTTAATTGGATAATCCCTTCATAAATTTCTCTAATATCTGAACCATTGACCCTAATGGATTCAAATCCAAATGCTGAGAATTTTTCTACAAAATCACCTGGATTACAAATATCCTTTGTAAAACCATCTAATTGTTTTTTGTTATCGTCAACAAATACAATTAAATTGGATAACTGTTGATGAGAAGCAAACTGTATAGCCTCCCAACATTGTCCCTCATTTAACTCACCATCTCCAACAATAGCATAAGTATAAAAGGGACTTTTTCTTATTCTCTGACCATATGCAAGTCCGGTTGCAACACTAATTCCCTGTCCTAAAGAGCCAGTTGTCATATCTATGCCCGGCGTTAGATTTCTATCAGGATGAGACGGTAATTTGGTTCCATTTGTATTTAAAGAATATAAGAATTCTTTGTCAAAGAAACCATTCAAATAGAGTGTGCTGTATAAAGCCGGTCCAGCATGTCCCTTGGATAAAACAAAATAATCTCTATCTCGTGATGCAAATATTTCTGGAGTCATCGGCATTATTTCACCATAAAGCACTGCTAAAACTTCTACTATAGACAGACTCCCTCCATAATGACCGAATCCAAGATGATTCAATGTTCTAAGAGTATTTAATCGGATTTTAGTCGCAAATTTTCTTAACTCATCTTCTCTATTTTCACTTAAAATCATCCCTTATTCCTCCTTTGCAGATGGCTTTTTAATAAAGGATACTCCAAACATAACTGCTAAAATAAGAACAAGACCAATAACAATACCTGCTTGTGAGCCAAATTGATTCAACATTCCTAAAATAATTCCTGATAGACCAAAATCTGCATCTGAGAAAGTTGACCCTTGGAAACCAAGTCCTCCCAAAACTGGCATTAAAAAGACTGGAAGAAAACTAATTAAAATACCTTGTAAAAATGCTCCAATAGTGGCTCCACGAACACCACCAGATGCATTCCCGATGACACCTGCAGTCGCTCCACAGAAGAAATGAGGCACAACGCCTGGTAAGATGACAACCGTTCCTGAAGCAATCATAATTGCCATACTTACTAAACCACCAACAAAACTAGAGATAAATCCAATTAGGACTGCATTAGGTGCATAAGTATAAACAATCGGACAATCCAAAGCAGGTTTTGAATTAGGTACGAGACGCTCTGAGATACCTTTAAAGGCTGGAACAATTTCACCCAAAATAAGGCGAACACCTGCTAAAATAACAAATACACCTGCTGCAAATTGACCTGCTAATTGTAAAGCATAAACTAGACCACTTGTACCATTACTGATTTCTTTTTCTATATATTCTGACCCTGCAAAGATAGCTACAATAATGTAAATAACTGCCATAGATAAAGTAATACTAACAGTACTATCACGTAAAAAAGCTAAACTCTTTGGGAATTTAATGTCCTCTGTTGATTTTGATTTGTCACCGATAAGGCTACCAGTGAAACCACTCAACCAATATCCCAAAGAACTGAAATGACCTAAAGCCACCTTGTCATTTCCAGTTAATTGAACCATATATTTTTGTACAAATGCTGGAGAAATACTCATAATAATACCGAGTGCTAATCCTCCTAGTAAGATAAGAGGCAAACTAGTAAAGCCAGCAACTGATAAAATGACCGCAATCATACACGCCATATATAGAGTGTGGTGCCCTGTTAAAAAGATATATTTAAATCGAGTAAAACGAGCGATTAAGATATTGAACACCATACCTGCAAACATAATCATTGCAGTAGCTGAGCCATATGTTGTTAAAGCTACAGCTACAATTGCTTCATTATTCGGTACAACTCCAGATAAATGAAAAGCATGTTCAAACATGGTACCAAATGGATTCAAAGAATTTTGCACAATTCCTGCACCACCAGATACAACTAAGAAACCAACAAAAGTCTTAATTCCACCTTTAATAATATCAGGTAATTTCTTCTTCTGAAGAACTAATCCTAAGATTGCAATTAAAGCTACTAAAATAGCTGGTGTACTAACAATATCCAATATGAACTTCATCATGACGCTAGCCTCCTATATAAGTTCTTTTTCTTCACAAATTTTAGTAATTAATTCTCGTAGCTCGTCCATATCAATAATACTATTTAAAATACGAACATCTCCAAGATGACTAGCTGAATCAGCTAAATCACGACCAACAATCCAAATATCGGCTGCATTTGGATCTGCTCCACCTAAATCATAATGTTCAACTTCTACATCTGAAACATTCAAATCACTCAATACAGATTCAATATTCATCTGTACCATAAAACTTGAACCTAATCCTGAACCACAAGCTGTACCAATTTTTAACATTATCTAATCCTCCTGTTTAATTATCATTTTAATGTCATCATAGTTTTTTGATGAAATTAAAGCTTGAACATGATTTTTATCTCTTAAAATTGTTGTTAAATGTGACAAAGCCTTTAAATGACTCTCATTATCAATGGCTGCAATACAAATCAACAATCTTACCTCTTGTTCTGGATTATCCAATAAATAAATCGGCTCTTCCAAAACTAACATTGACATTCCTATTTCATTCACGCCTTCATCTGGTCGAGCGTGAGGAATTGCTACTCCCTTCCCTAAATTAATAAAAGGTCCAAACTCTTCTACTTTTTGAATCATTGCCTCAGGGTAGTTCTCAGTTATCTTATGTTGATCCAAAAGCGGTTTAGCTGCTAAACGAATTGCCTCCTTCCATCCTAATTTTTCCGAACTAACCTGATAAGTTTCTTTTGTAATTAATTCTTCTAACAATGGTAACACTTCCTTTCTGTTCATTTCTTGATAGAGATACCTCTTTAATGCTAATTTTAACTCTAATTCTTGTGTGATTACACTATATCGTCTTACTATGCTAATTATCTGATTAAGCTCAATATCTCGATAACCTGTATCTGGGAAATCTTTTGATACCAATTCAACTAACTGTGTTGTTTGTTCTTCCGTCATCATAACAGAAACTAGATAATTTGGCTTCTCTGTATCCACCTTTATAGTAGAAAAAACCATATCATAGTCACTACTAGTTTTCGCATATAAATCATCAATCTTTGAGGTTCCTATAAACTCAATTTGAGGGAATAATGCTAATAGATTCTCTTTTATCATCAATGAAGAACTAATTCCATTAGGACAGATAATTGCTGCTTTATAACATTTTTGAGGCAAATTGTCTGCTTTCTTTAAATATCCTCCAAAATGGATAACAAAATATGCTGTTTCACTATCAGGTATGGGTTTGTCAATAGCGTCCATCAAGGGAGTCAAAGAATCTTTTACTAGTTCAAATAAATCAGGATAATGTTCTTTAACATGCAACACATATTCATTTGAACTAGGTAAGCCGAACTTTAATCTATAGTAAGCCGGTATAAGGTGGCGGCGAAGATTTTCTCTCAATACTTCCCTTTGTTTAAAATGTAACAAAGAAATATCTTCCATTCTACTTATAATAGCCTCTGTTAATTGATTAAAGTAAACCGGAGCAACATCTACTTCACCTTCAAAGCAACTTGATAATAAAACTGTGATATAGCGATAATCATCCTCTGAAAATACCGTATCTATAATTCCCAAATCAACTACTGTATCCAATAAAATAGTCGTTATATCTTGAATAATAGGAGATACTAGTGTCTCTGAAAGACATACTCGTTCAACATCCCTTTGATACCTACATATAATGAATACTAAACCGAAAAGGCAAACTTTTAATTGATTAACAATAGGTACTATCTGTAGCTTTTCATAATAATCTTTAACCACCTGATCAATCAAATCATAAGTTAATGAATACCCCCAACTGGATAAAACATAATCCAACCCCCAAATCCCTATGGAGGATTCCAGCAACTCACTAACCATTTGAAAAGCTAAACGGTGCTTATTCCACTCTGAACCGTGTAAAGTATAACCTTTTGCTCTACTGTACCCTAGCTCCAAATCATTATCTAACATAATCTTTCTTAATGATTGAATATCAGATAAGGTTGTATTCTTACTTACTTTCAAAAAGTCTTGGTAATGATTATTCGATATAAAATCTAATCGGCAAAAAGTGTAAAGATAGATTAATGCTAAGCGAGTCGACTTTGGTAAAACCAATTCATCCGACTTAATAATATCTGTCAAAGACTGCTTCGTACGATTTGATAAACTATAGCGACCTTGTTTTTTATCCAGCACTATCCCTTTATTAGCTAGATAAGGCACTAAATAATCTATTCCTTCTTTGACTTCTTTTATAGGTAAGCTCACCTTAACAGATAATTCATATAATGATAGCTCACAATGATCCATCAAAGTCATCAAAATAACTAGTGCTCTATAATCAAACATTTCTCTTCCTTTCTAACTACAATTATAGTGTAAAAGTTATAAGAATAAAAGAGTATTTCAGCACAATATAATCTCACCTCCTACAAGTAATTATTGGGCTGAAACTTTTTAGTGATTATTTGTCAACTTTCTATTAATTTTTAAAAACAAAATGATATCATTTAGATATCAAATAACAGAGGTCATTCTTATGAATTAAAAACTAATCAATTCAAAACCAAATGGTGTATTCGCATTGATTCTCATTGAGTTGACAATCGTACTTGGTATCTTTATATTGATAATGGGTGCTGGTTCGGAAAACATTTTTGGAATTATTATCGGACTTGTACTAATCGTAATTTCAGCGCTAACTCATGCTGGTTTAAAAGTTGTCAAACCTCAGGAGGCTCTAGTTCTGACACTCTTTGGTAACTATACAGGTACCATCAAAGAACCTGGTTTTTACTTTGTCAATCCCTTCAGCGTAGCAGTCAACCCTGCAAACCACACTCGACTTGGACAAAGTGGTGATGTTAGCACAAAAGCTCCTTTGTCAGGAATGAAATCATCAAATGGCAATGATGTAAACATTGAAATTGGCAAAAAACAGATTTCCCTCAAGGTTATGACCTTGAGCAATTCTCGCCAAAAAATCAATGATTGTCTAGGAAATCCCGTAGAAATTGGGATCGCGGTAACTTGGAGAGTTGTTGATACAGCCAAAGCAGTCTTCAATGTGGACAACTACAAAGAATATCTTTCATTGCAATGTGATAGCGCCCTCCGTAATATTGTCCGCATCTATCCTTACGATGTGTCTCCTAATGTAGATACTACAGGTGACGGGCAAGCAGATGAAGGTAGCCTCCGTGGCTCTAGCGAGATTGTAGCTAACCGTATTCGTGAAGAAATCCAAAGTCGTGTTGAGGATGCTGGCTTGGAAATCCTTGAAGCACGTATTACTTACCTAGCTTACGCTCCAGAAATTGCTGCTGTCATGCTTCAACGCCAACAAGCATCTGCCATTATTGATGCCCGTAAGATGATTGTGGATGGTGCTGTAGGAATTGTTGAAATGGCACTAGAACGACTCAATGAAGGGGAATTAGTAGAGCTTGACGAAGAACGAAAAGCTGCCATGGTTTCAAATCTCCTTGTCGTACTCTGTGGCAATCATGATGCACAACCAATTGTCAACACAGGAAATCTTTACTAAAGATGGCTGAAGCTAAAAAGAAGCAGATCCCCCTTCGACTCTCAACAAAGTTATACGCTGCACTCGCATCATGGGCAGAAGATGACTTTCGTTCAGTCAATGGGCAAATCGAATATCTCCTCACAGAATGTGTCAAACAACGGAAGAAAGACGGAAAATACGTATCAGAAACCATTGACGAACCATTTGAGATTGATATTTAACACCTTCTCCTGTCTGCTAGGACTGACAGGAGAATTTTTTCATCTTTTTTTGTCAAGTAACTTTACTTTACAAAAAAAATGTGTTATCCTAGTATGGTTGATGAAAATCAGTAGATTGAATCGAATATAAATACCTAAAGGAGAAATCAAAATGGCAGTACCTGCACGTCGCACTTCAAAAGCGAAGAAAAACAAACGTCGTACACACTACAAAGTAACAGCTCCATCTGTAAACTTTGACGAAACTACTGGAGATTACTCACGTTCTCACCGTGTATCACTTAAAGGATACTACAAAGGACGTAAAATCGCTAAAGCTGCATCAGCTGAATAATAGAAGGGAGATACCATGCGCGTAAATATTACACTTGAACACAAAGAATCTGGTGAACGCTTGTACCTTACTTCTAAAAACAAACGTAACACTCCAGACCGTCTTCAATTGAAGAAATACTCACCAAAACTTCGCAAACACGTTGTGTTTACAGAAGTTAAGTAAGCATTCAATACGAATCAATACAGAAGAAAAACGCTGATTCAAGCGTTTTTTCTTTTTGTTAATTTCAGTATATTGCAAGGGAAAGCATTCGAATGACTATATTTTATGAAATAAGAAACTGATTCGTTTATTTAAAAAGAAGAGGAATTTAAAAACAAATTCCTTTTTTTAATTTCTAAAACAGTAAAACACCCTTATTACTAACTGTCTTACATTTGTAACATTACTTTGATATAATAGAAATGGATGTAAGTAAATGAAAAGATTTATTACATTACTTTTAGTGTCCCTATCTACAATTCTATTAATTACCTGTTCTAACCAATCAAGCAATTCTTTAGATGGCGAATACTACTGGATAAACGAGAGTAGAAATGAGCTTACCTTTACAATTGATAAAGATAGTCCAATGATCGAACTGACTGATTCTAATATCACTAGCCAAAAAGAGAGTTACACATTCAAGGACGCCGTATTCACTTGTAAATATTTCAGGAACAAAGCAAAACTATTACAAAAAGGGGTAGTGCAGCATATAAAAAGCCTCGAAGAAATACGGTGATACGTAAAACTCTCAAACTATCCGTTATTCTTTATACAGTACAAATGCTTTGATTGAAGCGTTTTTTATTGCCTCATTAACAGGAGAGAAATTTTCCATAATTTATCTTTTAGTGCTTTTTAGGCTATATTTTAATCATTTAAGAAAAACCACATCATATTTGAAAATTTATCTGATAAGATAGGGGTATGAAAAATTTAAAAGAAGATAACATTAAAAAATCCTTATGGCACATCAAACGCCATTGTGAAAATATAGAGAAAAACACTGATGATGGTAAAAGAAATATCAAACTGCTCCATCTGAAGGAAAATGTCGAGATACTAAAGCGATTTTTTAACGATGAGAAACCCTATCCGAATTTGGATAGGGAGGAAGTTTTTTAAAACCTTGTGAGAATGAATTTTAGTTAAGATTTCACTTTTTTTAAAACCTGGCTTTAAAAAAATGCTTTTCAATTGGACTGAAAATAGTAATACATCAAGTTTTTTTGAACTATTTCTATTTAATAATTTCATAGAATATGAATCAATATATTTTAAATAGGGGAATAATTTGGCTCTGTAAAAATTAATGCATCGATAAAACAATAAAGATTAAAATAATATCTAAAATTTAAAAAATTTTATAAACCCAAATAGATAATTCCTAATAATTAACTGCGAACTAAAAAATTAAAAATAATTTACTTTATAACGAAAAAACGTTGTTAAATTTAAATTTTTCGTGTACAATTAGAAGGAGAAGGAGGTAGATTATGCTAGTTGATTTCGAAATTACAAACTTTTTATCTTTCCAAAATAACACAGTTTTATCTTTAGAAAAAGGAAAATATTTAAAAAGACATGCTAAGTCTCATACACTAAATAAGGAAAATCTATCTTTATTGAAAAATGTAAACATTTTTGGTTCCAATGGATCTGGAAAGAGCAACCTAATTACAGCACTAAGGGTCTTTGCCAAAATGGTTCTACAACCTACAGATGACATTGAAGATTCTTTACCCTATATGCCATTTCGCTTAAATGATAAAAACAAATATGAAGATACTGAATTTTCAATTCGCTTAATTAAGAATAAAAAGGTTTATCGCTATCATATTTGTTACAATTCAGAAGAAGTGACTTTAGAGGAACTTTATTTTGTTACACAAAAAAATGAAGAAAAATTATACTTTAAACGAACCGCTTCTCCAAATGATTCAGAAATACTTCCAAATAACTTAAAAAAAATACGACAATCTGTTAGGAAAAATAAACTATTATTATTTGATGGACAGGATAAGAATGATGTAGAATGTGTTGCTGTTTTCAAATGGTTCCATACAAATTTAATTTTTGAACCTTTTCGCAAACAATTATTTAAGTCAATCCAAGCCGATTCAGCTAAGAAAAATATATTCATTAAACTATTAAATCTGGCTGACTTTAATATTTTAGATATTGAAGTCATTGAAAAGATAGAATCATTTCCTGAAGAGTTTAAAAAATTGCTATCTATAGAAAATCTTGACGAAAGTTTGTTACCAAAACAATTTACAACTTTTGAAGTATATTCTATTTACAAAAAATATGATGAAAACGGGAAAGTAGTTGGTAAAGAAAAGATTCCATATGAAATGGAATCTTCCGGTACTCAAAAAATGATGACCGTTGCTTTGACATTGTTGGATAGTTTACATGAAGATAGAGTTATAGTTATGGATGAATTTGATGATTCATTCCATTTATCTCTTACAAATGCATTGTTGAACATAATTAATTCCGAGTCAAACACGAATCAATTCATTTTTACAACACACAATTTAAATTTATTAGATTCGAATTTAAGAGTAGATCAAATTTATATGACGGAAAAAGATTTCTTGGGAAAAACAGACTTATACTCTCTTTTTGATTTTAATGAAATACAAGGTGTGTCAAGAAGTGATATTTCTTTCATTAAACGTTACTTAAATGGGCAGTTTGGTGCTTTACCAGATATCGATATTGAAGGAATGAATCAACTATTTAAGGAGATTTAAATGGCTAGAGATAGACAACCTAAAGGTAAAAAACTGAGAAAATCTATTTATGTGTTCACTGAAGGATACACGGAAAGAAATTATTTCTCAATTTTAAACAAGAAGTATAACAGAACAGCCACTGTAAAAGTATCTATACATCCCACAAGTAAACAAGGTCGATGTCTTCTAAATCACGCATTAGGAAAAATAAGTACTCTAAGTAATACAGAAAAGAGAAATCTTGGAGGAGTCTATATTATTTTTGACAAAGATAGTTTAGAAAATGACGAAATAGAGGGTGTTTTAAAAGACGCAAAAGCAAACAATATTGATATCGGGTTTTCAAATAGTTGTTTTGAAGTATGGTTGTTAGCACATTTCGAAAAACCTAACGAATCTCACACAAAAGATAGATTGTATAAAAAATTAGAAGAATATCTAGATTGCGAACAATATGAAAGGAATCATAAAAATGATAAAGAATTATTAACGCAATTAGAAGACCTTGTATCAATAGCTATGGAAAAAACTTCTTCAATGGGAAATTTATGTCAAAAAACTATTGTTTATGAGCCCTATACTAACATAGGAAGTGTTATACGCCGTATTTACGATCAAGATATCTACTAACTAATATAATTTACAATCAACTAAACCAGTCTGACCTGCACCCCAAAAGTTAGATTTTTTCTGTCTAACTTTTGGGGTGTAGGTCATTTCAAGCGTTTTTTTCTTTTGTTAACCATCTCAAACTCTACTCGTCCTACAATCTTTTTTGAAAACTGATTTGAATCAGGTAATTTTAGCACGTTACTGCACTCTACTGCACTCTACTTAACCCATAGCATCATTTTTCACCTGTATTATACATGATGTGTAATACAGCAAAATCCAAAAACACCTCGTACAATCTATACGAGATGTTTTCATTCTTACCCTACACTCTCTAAATCTCATTCAATTTTTCGAGATAGGCGGTTAATTCTGCTTGGGCTTCTGGTGTCGTGCCTACTAGTTGGCTGCGCATTTGTGCGAGTCTGGCTTCTACTTGTCCAATCTCTTTATCAATCTCTGCGAGCTGGTCTGCGAGGTCGGTTAGGGGAATAACAGGTTCTTCTTCAAAAGTATCAACATAGCGTGGAATGTTGAGGTTGTAGTCATTTTCGACAATCTCTTCAAAGCTGGCTAGATGGGCAAATTTCTCGACATTCTCGCGTTTTTGATAGGTCTCCAAAATCTTGGCAATATGGTCTTCGGTCATATTGTTTTGATTTTTCCCTTTCTCAAACTCTTTTGAGGCATCGATAAAGAAGACGTCCTTATTGGTGCGATTCTTTTTAAGGATAATAATGGTTGTCGGGATAGAGGTATTGTAGAAGATGTTTGCTGGCAAGCCGATAACTGTATCAATAGCGCCTTCTTCTAGCAGGTGCTGGCGAATCTTCTGCTCGGCTGCTCCTCGAAAGAGAACTCCGTGAGGAAGGACAATAGCCATAACCCCATTATGCTTGAGATGGTAAAAACCGTGAAGGAGGAAGGCAAAATCTGCTTTGGACTTAGGTGCCAGAACTCCATAACTTGAAAAGCGAGGATCCTGTAGGAAGCCACTATCTGCTGACCACTTCAGTGAATAGGGTGGGTTCATCAAAACCCCATCAAAGTCTGTCGGCTCGGTCGTCGGCCAATCTTCGTCTAGGGTATCGTGGTTGCTGAGGTGATAGTTCTCAATCGCAACCCCATGAAGCATCATATTCATGCGAGCAAGGTTGAAGGTCGAAGTAATCAACTCTTGACCGTAGTAAGAAATCGTCGAAGCTTCCTTACTATAGCGCTTGGCATTGAGCAAGAGAGAACCAGAACCCATGGTCGGGTCGTAAACTGACATCCCCTTTTGATGCTCACGCCCTGCAAAGACAATCTGAGTCATGAGGTGAGAGACTGCTTGAGGTGTATAGAACTCACCAGCCTTTTTCCCAGAATCACTGGCAAACTGGCCAATCAAGTATTCATAGGCATCACCCAAGATATCACCAGCATGACCAGATACATTGAGGTCGTTGAGCTGTTTCATGACCTCAGAGATGGTCTTGTTTTGCTTTTGTGGCGTGTTGCCTAGCTTTTTCGCATAGAGGTCGATATCTTCGAAAAGATTTTCAAATTTTTCATTGGCCTGCTCGATATCACGGAAACTTTGGGCTAGGGACTCTAGCTGGAAGGTTCCTTCGTGGATAGACTGAACCAGCTTAGTAAAGGTCAGAGAAGGCTCAATAACATAGCCTAGCTCGTCATTTAAGACCTCGATGAGGTCTTCACGGACATCTGCATCCGCAAAGTTTTCCTCGTAGAGGAGTTGCGCTTGCTGGAAGGACTCAAAGGTCTCGTCCAACTTATCGCAGACGTCTTGGAGGATGTTGTCGGATAGGTACTTGTAGAAAATCAAGCCCAAGAGATAGGACTTGTATTCATTGGCTTCCATCTGGCCACGCAGGATATCTGCCGCATTCCAGAGGGATTGGTAGAGTTCTCTTGATAAATCTGTTTGTGACATAGGGGCTCCTATCAATTTCTACTTTCATTCGTTTAGTGTAGCTTTTTACGGTCTTTGTATCTTAGATAATCGAACACGACCTAAAAGCTGGGTAAAAAAGATAAACTGTCTGGTCTTCATCGAAGACTGCGCCAGTTTCCTATTTTTACTGGGCTTTTGACGGTCTTTGTATCTTAGATAAACATTTTTCTGAGTAGGGTTTGTTTGCTTTCTTTGAGTTGGTTGACTTTTTCCTCTTGTTTGGCAATGGCCTTGTCTAGGTCTTGGAAGAAGGAACCGATAGCTTCTTGTTCAGGGAGAGAAGGAATTTGTAAATTCAAAGAAGATAATATTGTTTGATTTATACTAGCTTGATTAACTGCTTTATTTGCATGAGATCGTGCCCAGTTCCTCTTTTCTATAGTACCTAATTCATAAAAACTAAATATTCCATTTACATCAATAGGTTGCAATCGTAATAAATTGATCCCATGATAAAGGCCATAGTCTTTGTCATATAATGCAACTTTCCCAATATGTTCTATAGAATTAATATTGCTAAATAAAATCTCTCCTATTCCCAACTTGTATGAATCATCAGGAGCCACATTTGAATATCCTAACTTTTTCACATTGATAAGATCATCTGAAATGGTTTCTATTCTTGTTAATTTGTAACTTCCAGAATGCAATGAGGAATCGCCTGTAAAACCAGATGAAATTTTGAACACTTCCCCCAACTTCACTTCCTTCCATTCATCTTCAAATCCTGCGAAGCGAAGAGCTGGTTTGGTTTGTCCTTTGGCTGGGAAGAGGAGTTTGAGGTAGGTTTTCTTCTGCTCTTTGAGCACCTCTAACTTACGCTGTTGAAGGCTAATAAGCTGGTCAATATCTTGGAAGAAAGAACCGATGGCAGTTTGCTCGGGGAGGGAGGGGAGGGAAATTATTGCAGATTTTATATCATTTGAATTGATACTTTCAAATGTTGAGCCTGTACTTAATTTACTCCAATATCCATTTTGTTTCATTTGAGAAAGTGCTTGATACAGAAATTCATTCCCATCTATTGAAGCAACACCTCTCCCTAAAACAACATCGTAATCGGTCTTCCCAATATCTCCTACAGGTGCACGCACACTTAAAATTAGATCACCTTGTCTAGCCTGCTTAGTAATCTGAGTTGTCCAAACTCTCGGAAACACTCTGCCATTCTTCATATCTGCATTACCTTGGACAAGGATATAGTCATTAGGATTATCTGTATAATTCTCACTATTCGGAGATTGTCCCATTGTTATTGTTGAAACGTCCCCCAACTTTCTCTGCTCCCAAGGTTCAGTATAACCTACAAAGCGATAACTTGGTTTCTTTGTCATATTACTCCCTTTCTATTACTCCATTTTCTTATTTCTACACTTTAGATTTTCTTTTTTGATTTCTATTCTTCAATTTTACCTATTTTTAAACTTTAGAATTACCATCTGTCATTTCTATTGTTCAATTTTGGCCATTTTTGCACTTTAGATGGGCAACCATGCTATCCTATTCTTCAATTTTTCCTATTTCGAAACAATAGATAGGCTGATTTTGTGATATAATGTTAAAAAACGTTGAAATGCGAGGATGACTACATATGAACTATAGAGAACTTAAAAAAATCTACTACAGTCATCGTGACCAATATGAGGAAGAGTATCAATTACGCTTACAGGGATACAGCTCTATTAGGACATCTCTTTATCCTCATTTAATGCAACGCGATACTGTCAAAACAAGTCAATACCCTCTATTTGTTACCCTGCATCTTGGGCTTTCCCAACTGATGGAAACTATCTCACAGCAATCTCAACGAATTAGCGAAATAGCTGATACCCTTCCCAAGATTGCCCACGATCAGTTCTATAAAGAACAACTCTACCAATCGATTATTTCCACAAATGAAATCGAAGGTATCCATACAACTCGTAAAGAGTTGGTCGATGTGGAGAAACTCCTAGAGGAAGACCCCTATAAGACCGAACAAATCAAACATCTTTCCACCTTGCGAATGTACCAACAAATCCTTAAAGATGAATTTCTCCAAATCCAATCTCTTGAAGATATCAGAAGGATTTATGACCAATTAACACAAGGAGAAATCTCGCCAGAGGATGAACTCGATGGAGAGTTTTTTAGACAGAAATCAGCCTTTATCCAAGACGACAAGACTGGCAAAGTCATCTATATCCCACCTCAAAAGGAGGAACAGATTCAGGTTATGCTGACAGAGTGGATTCGTTTTATAAACGACCATTCTATCCCAAACCTTATCAAGGCTTGCGCTGGACACTATTTTTTTGAAAATATTCATCCATTCTATGACGGTAACGGTCGGACAGGCCGCTATATCCTTACCAAGTACTTGTCTAGAAAGCTCGATAAATTTTCGGGATTGGTTTTATCCCAACAAATCAATCACCATAAGCAAGACTATTATAAGGCTTTTAGGAATACTGGCGACCATCTCAACCGTGCCGATGCTACCTTCTTCGTTGAAACCTTGTTGACTTTTATCAAGGAAGGACAGGAAAATATTATCCAAACCCTCCTCGAAAAGCAGGAACAACTTCATCGCTATAAAGTTAAGATAGAGCAAACAGTAGGGCTGGAGGAAGTCGAGAAATACATCTTGTTTCTACTCGCTCAGTCCAAGCTCTTTGTCGATGATAAGAGAGATGGTATAGAAGATAGAAGCATCATCCAACTAGCTAATCATCATTACTCTAAGAAAAAGGTCAAGGATGCTTTCTTGCATCTTGAAGAAAGGGGGATTTTGACCCTCATTAGTCGAAAACCTTCCCAACATTATCTTGCTGACCATTTTTAAGCCTATCTCCCCCTTAGCGGTAAGATATCCTCTGAAATCACGCGCATATAGTCCTCTTTGAGGGCTTTTTTGTATTTGAGTTTTGGTAGTGCCTTGTCTCCGTGAGCTTCCTTATAGGCCAGATAGTTCTGAGAGTCTGTGATGGCTTTTTCACCATTTTGCTTATCTCGTCCGATGCGGTAGTTGTCCACTACGAACTGGAGTTCATCCTCTCCTATCTGCCAATAATCTGCCGTTTCACGAATCTTTTGCTGGGTAGTTAGCTCAATCATCTCATCCAACTTATGGGTTACAGACTGTCCCTGATAACTCTTGGCATCAGCTTGAACATCCTGCCAGAGTTTGGAGATGAGGTTGGATAACTTGGGATTGGATTTGTTCAAATCTTAGATATAGTTATCTACCAGACTCTTTTCCTTTTTACCAATGAGGTTTTCCCGATTTTCAATCAGGGCTTGGATGAGAGAGAGGATATAGTGATAGTTTATCTCGTCGGTGCGGATGGATTCGAGCTCATACTCGATATCCAGCAACACACCTTCATCTTCTTGATCTTCTTTTCTACGTCTGCGGAGTTCTTCGATGACATTTTGATATTGGCCGGCAAAGTTCTCGATGTCTTCTAGGCTGAGGCCAATCTCTCTGAGAATGACTTTCTCATCATAGTCCGAATAGACTTGTATAGAGGATAGGAGCTTGTCAAATTCTTGGAAGGCCTTGGCAAATCGTTTTAATTCTGCATCTGTAGCCGTATCCAAATCCGGCACCTGCTCTGGACTTGGGGCGATAGCTAGTAGTTGATGAACCTTCTCCATAAACTTGGCCTTCTCCTCCTGCCATTCTGGGGCTAAGACACTGGTTTCGCCACCATTTGAGTAAAGGCTCAGAGCTTCATCCACTTTTTCTTTAAAGCGGTCAGGCGTTTGGAAGGTAACGATTTGGCCGAATTTCTTGCCCTCATCAAAGAGGCGATTGGTTCGTGAAAAGGCCTGAATGATATGCTGGGGTTTCATGGGCTGACGATCCATGAACAGGGTCGATAGGCAAGGGGCATCAAAGCCTGTCAACAAGCGGTCCACCACGATAACCAAGTCCAACTGCTCTTCACGGAAGGCAAAGCGTTCTTTCTTACGGGCCAGACGGTCGTTGAGGTCACTATTGTAGGAAGCAATGGTTGCTAGGCTAAAGTGAGTACCAAACATGGCATTGTAGTCTTCTAGACTTTCCTCCATGTAGGCTTGGTTGACATAGGAGTCTGCTTCATTCTCTGTCACAGAGTAGGTAATGGCAACCTTAGGGAAATCTGGCAAGACCTTTTTAACATTTTCCGAAATGCTTAGAGACTTCTCTCCATTTTTGACTTGCTTAATCAGGTTATAATAGGCCTGTGCACGGGCAATGCTTTTGACGGTCAAAATGGCTTCATAGGTTTTTCCTACCCCATTTTGGAAGCCGAGTTTGCGTCTTGAGCGATTGAGAATGGCATCTAAAACTGCAAGCATGTGGCCTTCGTCATCATAGCGCTCCTCGTCAATCTCATCTTCTGCCCAACCAGGCATGGTTGTCTGGTACTCCACATTAAAGCCAAGAACTGCCTTGTCATGAATGGCTTCTTTGACGGTATATTGGTGGAGACAGTCACCGTACTGCTCTTCGGTCGTCTGAGCAAGGTCTCCTTTTTGTTCACGCTTATTTTCTGTAAAGATAGGAGTCCCTGTAAAACCATACCAGAGAGAATTGGTAAAGAAATGCTCTAGGTGGCGCTGGCGTTCAGGAGTCACTGCACGATGGCATTCATCAACGACAAAGGCTAGTTTGAGTTGCTTGATACGATTGTAGACCTTTTGGTGACGCCCTTCATCAAACTGCCGAATCATGGCATTGATTTTCTGAATGGTCGTGACAACGACACGGCGGTCTTCAGAAGCCAGATTTTTAACCAATTCCTGCGTATCATCGGTCTCGTCAATATCAATCATATCGTTCTCTGCGTAAGACTGAAAAGAACTGGTCGTTTGCTGGTCTAGGTCTGTCCTATCAATCACAAAGATTGTCTTTTCGATGGATGGAATCTGGAGCAGATTGCGAGAAACCTTATAAGAGGTCAGGGTCTTTCCTGACCCAGTCGTATGCCAGATATAGCCCGACTGGCGCTGGCGACTGGCTTCACGGATAGCCTCAATGGCATGTACCTGATAGGGGCGCAATAAAATCAAGGCCTTCTTGTCATCATCAATGACAGAATACTGCATGACCATCTCGTGGGCTCTCGGTATCGACAAGACAGACTCTGCAAAGTCAAATAATTGAGGTTGAGGTCTATTTTCACTATCCACCCACTTGGTCAAGAAGCGTTCATTTAGCTTGTTGGCTTTGGCGGCTGCGATGTAGCGAGTGTCTGTGACATTGGAAACGACAAACATCTGAAGACTTGAAAAAATGCCTCTGAATTGTCCTTCTTGGTCGTATTTTTTAATCTGACGGAAGGCATCCATGTAAGGATGAGAACGGCTTTTCAGTTCAATCTGAATCATAGGCAGACCATTGATTAGCAAAGTCACATCCCCACGGCGCTGGCGAATCCCTTCTCCGCCTGTGATGACTTGGTTGACAACCTCATAGCTAGATTTGCCACCAGCGACATTATTTCTCCACAAGACTTCCAAGCGAATGGTGCCTAGACTGGCATCTTCACGTTGAACCTGCACCTTGGCAATGCCATTTTCCCCTGCTATCCACTTGGCTGCTTCATAGAAGTTAACGAAATTGAGCTGGTTTTTGATTTGATTTTTCTCTGAATTTGTAAGAGGATGGTCTTGCAAAATGCGGACATTATTGACTTCCAGCTTGGCAAAAAAGTTTCCCCATAGGAGGTCTTCTGTATTTAACTCAGGTCGATACACCCATTGACTTTCTCCCTTTGTCAGCTGGTTGATTAAATCCCGCTCGATAGCCAATTCCTGTTTGGTTTTGGGTTTACCTGCTACAGGGATAGCAGTCTCATCTTTGGGAGAGAGTCTCTGGCTGATATGAAAATCCTGCAAGGCTGCTTGGTTGAGATGTTGTAGTTTTTTGAGAAGATCTTGCTCCGTACCTTTTATGGCTTGATAGGCTGCTGTCAATTCTTTATCTGCATCTAGGTAATGATGTGGGTTCTTCTTTATTTGGATATAGCCCTGTACCAAATCTTCTAAACGTCTCATCTGAATAGCAAGCTGGTTCTGGAGTTCCTGAGAATTGCTTCCAGATGCTTCTTTCTGGTTGATAGCTTCTAGGTATTCTACGATGGCAGCATAACTAGGCTGTAACTCAGGTGCTGAAACGATGAGCTCTTGTTCTAATTCTTTTGATAATGTGTAAGCCATGTTCATACCCCTTTTCTACAACGCAAAAAGCCTACCAAAAACATTGGTAGGTTTTGAAAATGGGTATGAAAACGCGAGTTTATATATATATATGCAAGCTAGTTATTTGCTTAAATCTGAAAACCATAGGGACTCTTCCTTTTCATTCATCCAAGGCGTTGATAAGATCGAAAAACAACGCCTTTACTTCCTTCTATTGTATCATAAAAGACTAGTAGTGAAAAGGTTTTCTAGGGCATTCTCTCTGAATCTAATAATAATTCCCTGACCTTCAAACTTCTACTAAAACAAGCAAAATCCCCTGCAAATCGACAGTGCAGGGGACTTGTGTGTTATTCTTGTACTTCTTTCTGAGCGGCCTTGCCTTGGTCTAGAAGGGCTTGGACGATTTTCTCATCGCGTAGTTTGACAGAATCGTTGATCATTTCTGCGGACTTGACGATGGTTGTTTCTAGTTGAGCACGTTTTTGACGGCCTAATTCAATAGCAGCGACGATGCCTTGGTTTTGTGCAACCAGACTTTCAGCCAGTTTAGTAACCGATTCGACAGCAACTGTCGGGCTTTGGGCAATTCTTTCCATCTGCGGAATCACTTCCTTGCTGGTCTCAGCTAGCATCTGAAGGGCAGCATTATTGGCATTGACAATGGCATCTGCCACGACACCTGATTTCATGGATTGTTGCAAAATACCAAGTTGGGCAATAGAAAGCTTCATTGTTGGAATCGTATTGCGACGAAGCATGCCCAATTTTTGGCGCATATCAGATGACACCTTCACCAGATTGCGCATCTGAGGTGTTGTTGCCCAGGCCACATAGAGACGGCTGACATACTCGGTGTGCTGTTGTTCGAGGGTATTGACCACTTCAGCCATGCGGGCCAATTCTTGTGACTTGGTTTGGTATTCTACCGAACTTGTATCGAGTTGGTCAGCTTGAGCTTTCAGTTCGGCAGCGCGTTTGCCAGCTTCTGTCTGGCTGGCTTCGATAAAGGAAATCACTCCCACCAGATTTTCAATGGATTTGGTATTGTCCTCAATCAACATCTCAGCAGAGACGATATTTCGAGCTAGCACATCTTCTTGCTTGACCACTGCGGCAGCCATACCATCGAGCTTTTGCTCCACTGTTTTTGAGTCAAAGTAAAATTCTTGTAGCGTATTCTTGCTCTTGTTAAACAAGCGTTGCAAAAAGTTTGGCTTTTCTTCTAACTCAGCAATTTCAGCGTTCTTGTATTTGACTACAAAGCCTTGCAACTCACGGTTGGTATTCTTGAGAAGATCATCCACTTGGGGAATCTGCAATTTCTTTTGTTCTGACAAGATACGATTGACCGTATTGTTTACGCCTTCTACAGCAGATTGTCCAAAATCCAAAAGAGCATTTTGATTGGTGACAAATTGGTCTACTAACTGGGGCACGTGCGCCTTGATTCCTTCTTGCTGCTCAGGACTCAACTTTTCTAAGAAGGTCAAGGTCTTGTCTGATCCAGTATTTGTCTCGATGATTTGGGTTGTTTTATCCACCTTAGCTACCGTATTATTGGCAATCTGGTCAATATCAAAATTAAATTCTGTCATGGTTACTCCTTTGTTTCTAACCTATTCTTTACGATCTTTTTCTAGGATACGCAAACTGATATCAAAATCACGCATATCTGTTTCATTGAGTTCTCTCAGAACTTGGTCCAGCTCAAGGTCAAATTGTTCGATAGCTGCTTTAGCTTGCTCTAAGCGTTCTTCTGCCCGATTATAGTTCTTCGGATTGGCCTTAATCTTTAAATAGCCTTCTAAAATCGTTTGGAATTTCTCCATCTTCAAACTATGAATGGCCGTCAATTCTTCCTTATCACCCTCAGCAGAGGTAGCAATCTTGTCTAAAATGGCCTGATGATCAATGGCAATATTGGCTAATGTCTGGGACAATTCTGGAGCTAATTCCTCTGGCTCCGCATTCTCAAGATCTACCTGACTTTCCCTATCCAAACGTTCTAGCTGAACATCGATAGTTGCCCTCACTGTACGAACCTTTTTGTCAATACGGTTGTAGATATCAGCATCGATATAGGACTTGAGACGATCCGCCTCCTGATGAATTTCCCGCAGTTCGATCAAGACTTGATTAGCCAAACTCTTATAGGAATCTGAGCCTTTTTCTACTAAAGTTCCCTCTAATTGCTGAATATCTTTATCAGCCTGGCGAATCCTGGCTTTTAAAAGCTCAATCCGATCATCGAGCGAACGATCCTGCAAAAGAGGATAGCGCCAACGTTTATAGAGACGATAACCACCATATCCTAGCAGGACACAAGCCGCAAGTGGAAGAGCATATTGAACCAAAAGGCCCAGTAAGAACAAGAAGCCCCAAAAATAGAGACAACCTTTCCAAAAACCATTACCCGATTTCATAAACATTCCTTATTTTCAATTTATAAGTCTATTTTAGCACAAAAGACAAAAATGAGGGCGGAAATTCCCTAGAAAAGAGTTGATTTCTTTGCTGTAGAATGGAACTTGGTAGCGCGTGGGCTAATGACTCAAACCACAAACATACTCTGAGGAATATCAAAACAAAAGCTTGAAATATCGGAGGGGTTGTGTTAGAATTGGATTATAGTGATGATAATTGTCTAACAAGGCAACAAAAAGCCCCAACGTTCCCGCGTTGAGGTTTTTTTGGCTTATTGCCCCTTAAAGGTTATTTCTTGCGTGAGTTAAGCCATTTCTCAAACAAGGTTGTCAAAATATTGACTACTAAGGGTGCTAGAAAAATTGTGATGATAATTTCTAACATCGGCAACACCTCCCTTCATTAAATTGAGGGGGCCAAAATATTATATCACACCAGATTTATATCATCAACATCGCGTCATTCTTGGAATAGATAGACTTAGATACGCAAATAATCTTACTAACAAATCTCTAAACAAACCCATAAATCAACCTTTTAAGACAAAGCAAAAAGCCCACTGTTGTAGGCTTTCTGTAAGATATCTCTTAAAATTAAAGCATTTTGTTGTAGAATTCAACGACAAGTGCTTCATTGATTTCTGGGTTGATTTCGTCGCGTTCTGGCAAGCGAGTCAATGAACCTTCCAATTTTTCAGCGTCGAATGATACGAATGCTGGACGTCCAAGAGTAGCTTCTACTGCTTCAAGGATTGCTGGAACTTTCAATGATTTTTCACGAACTGAGATCACTTGACCTGGAGTTACGCGGTATGATGGGATATCAACGCGTTTTCCGTCAACAAGGATGTGACCGTGGTTTACGAATTGACGAGCTTGACGACGAGTAGTCGCAAGACCAAGACGGTAAACAACGTTATCCAAACGACGTTCCAAAAGAAGCATGAAGTTGAAACCTAGGATTCCGCCTTTGATTTTTGTAGCTTGTACGAACAAGTTACGGAATTGTTTTTCACCTACACCGTAAGTGAAACGAAGTTTTTGTTTTTCAGCCAATTGCAAACCGTATTCTGACAATTTAGAACGGTTGTTTGGTCCGTGTTGTCCTGGTACGTAGTTACGACGTGCCAATTCTTTACCTGTACCTGTAAGTGAAAGGCCAAGGCGACGAGCTTGTTTCCAAGATGGTCCTGTATAACGTGACATGTGAATGTCCTCCTGATATAAATAATATTTCGGTGGAAATAGTCACTTAGAAAGCCCTGATTCGTGCAGATGCCCTTCGCCTAAACAGCCAAGGTTACTTATCATAAGACACCTGTTGACGAGCTTCATGCTTTCCTGCTGATATTTCGCACAAAATCCATTCTACCATGAATGGCTGGATTTGTAAAGGGGTTTTAAGCTTTATTTTCATTGCCAGAAAGGTTTAGAACGAGGGTAAAGGTGCTTCCTAGACCGTACTGGCTGCTGACTGTGATTTCTCCACCCAATTGATGGGCCAATTCACGCGCAATCGCAAGTCCTAAGCCATGACCACCTGTTTTCATGTTACGCGAAGTTTCTACACGATAAAGGCGTTTGAAAATATTCTCCAAATCCTCTGGAGCAATGCCCTGCCCCTCATCGGTCACACTGATTGAAAGCTGGTTCTTCTCCAGCTTAGCCACCACTTCCAACTTGGTTCCTGGAGCAGAGTATTTAAAAGCGTTATTGATCAGATTCACCAAGATTCGAGAAAGCTTGGCATAATCTCCCTCAATCCGGGCAGACTCAGGGATTACCTGCAAATGGACATCTCGCTCCTCCTGCTCAATCAAGAACTGAAATTCACTCATGCACTCAATCAAGAGCTGGTCCAGAAAAATACTGTCTTTGCTGGTCGTTTCAACCTGATTTCTAGCTGTGTTTAGAGTCAAAAAATTCAACTCCTCAACTAGTTTATTGAGTCTTTCCGTCTGACGCCCAATGGTTGCTAGATAATGGTCCTGTTCTCCTTCTTTGATAACCCCATCCAAAATCCCTTCTACCGTCGCTTGGATCGAAGTGATGGGGGTCTTGATATCATGCGAAAGTTGAGCAATCATCAAGCCCTTTTCTCGTTCGCTTTCTTCCAAGGAATCAAATGTGGCCTGCAAATCATGGGACATTTCATTGAAAGCTTGGCCTAATTGTTGAAATTCTACAGGTCCTTGAACCTCCAGATTTGCAGGAAAGTCCTTGTCTGCTACTCGCTTGGCATGTTCCTTAAGTTTGGCCAATGATGTAAAGACTGGCGACAGGAGAAAGAGACTAATCCCAGCACCGACAAAACTTGCGATTAAAGTCATGCCAATCAGGAAATAAATTTCTCTTTGCTCAATTAACATGCGCTGGATGGCCCAAAAAACCACGATAATCGTTAGAAGTGTTGAAATGATATACCCCACTAAAATATAACTTTTTAATTTCATTGACTACCTCGTGCTTTCTCAATTTTGTAGCCCAAGCCCCAGACGGTTTTGATGGTGGGCGTTGCTGCACTGGCATGTTTAGCCAACTCCTGTCGAAGAGCATGAATATGAACATTCAAGGTATTGGTATCATCCACATAATCTTCTTGCCAGACCTTTTCATAGAGATCTGTCTTAGAGAAAACCCGCTCTGGATTGCTAGCTAAAAGCCATAGAAGTTCGAAGGATTTGACTGTCAAATCAAGCGCCACATCTCCAACTTGGACCTCATGGCTACCGTGATTCATCCGTAAATCCCCGAGACTGACAACCTCTGTCTCACCTCCACGATGAAGGCGACGCAAGATATTGTGGACACGCAAAACCAGCTCACGTGGGCTAAAGGGCTTGGCAATAAAGTCATCTGCCCCTAAGCTCAGGCCATAAATCTTGTCCTGCTCACTGGTCTTAGCCGTGATAAAGAGAAAAGGCTGATCTGGAGATTGATACTGAACTTCACTAATCAAATCATAGCCATCCAGCCGAGGCATCATGATATCTGTAATAATCAAATCAATCGGTTTTCGCTTGAAGATTTCCAAGGCCTCTACTCCATCATGAGCCACCAAAATCTGATATCCTGCCTGAACCAGATAACGTTGATGAATATCTGTGATTTCTACCTCGTCGTCAACGAGTAAAATTGTCTTTCCCATCTGTCTCTCCTTTGAAAAAAACAGTGCTATACCACAATAGTATAACACTATTTTAATCGCTTTACGAACATTCTAATCGATATCTGAATTTTTCAAATCCTAGATAGAAAGTCTGTAACTAGACTAGTCATTTTCCTCTTTTTTAGCTTTCAAACCGAGTCCACCTAGCAGGCCGGCCAAAGCTAATCCAAAGAATCCAAGAGTAGCCATTGATGTTTGGGCTTCACCAGTATATGGAAGCATGTCTTTTTGGTCTTTCATTTGATCAGCCATCATTGGACTTGATACCTTGTTATTAGATGCCATCTTGCCTTCATCAGACATTTTGCTTGAGGCTGCTGGAGCTTGATCTTGTTTCATGCTTGGTGTTGCCATAGGCTGGCTAGCATTCATGGTTTTGTCCTGCTCTTTGTTAGGCATCATCTTATCCTGACTAGCAGCTGGCATTTTAGATTTCACCTCATCTTGATTGGCACTAGGCATTTGAGCTTTCATATTCGATGCATCTTGATGACTATTCATCATTGGAGCTGGCATAGCTGAACCATTAGAAGATGGGACGAAACCTGACTGCATCGGAATCAGAGACTGATGTCCATTCAAGTTCACTGTCAAATCCTTAGTCGCTACAAGATTGCTCAAGTCGGCCTTGCCGTCCTTCGCACCGTACACTTTGATAGTTGCTTTATAGCTTTGAGTACCGTTTTGTTTCAAGAGGTCTAGAAGCTCTTTATCTGATTTACCTTGGGTACCTGCCAAGTCCACTTCGTAGAAGTAGAGACCTTTGCCTAATTTTTCTACTGGTGGAAGGGCCGGATTTTTGGCTGAACCGTTGTCTGACCATGGAGCCTTGTCGGATGCTTTCAAGATAAGGCGAGTCAACATACCGTCACCAGCGAAAAATTCGTAAGGAATGACTTGGTTGACACCAGCTGTGAACGGACCTGGGAAGTTGGCTTTATCCAAGTATGTAGCTGGAACATCTACTGTATCTTTGGTGTTGTCGGCTACGCCTTTTTGGACTTCAGCTGGAGTGGTTGCTGGTTGAGCTTCATTTGCTTCACGGTCTTGTCCAGAAACTGTAGGCGCAGGTTTAAGCGCATCTTCTGTTTCTTTCTTAGATTCTGGTTTTGCTTGCACTTCTTCTTTTGGCGCTACCACTTGGTCTTTAGCAGCTACATTCACTTTTTCTGGAGAGCTTGTAGCATCCAAGCTCGTTTTAGGTGTTGAGTCTGCCTGTTCTGAAGGAAGAGCTGTATCGACTGCTTCTTTGAGAAGTTCTACTGGTAAGTCGCTCTTTTCACTCACCGAAGCAGCATCTGGCACGACTTGAGCAGGGGTCGGATTGACCACATCGGCACGTACAGAACTTGGCTGACCAACTAGGACAAAAAAGCCACTGGCTACAACAACTGAGGCAACCCCGACACTAAGACGGCGAATAGACCAACGAGTATATCTTTGATTTGGATTGAATTTCATAGGATTCTCCTTAGAGTTTTTCTTTATTTGATGACTCTAGTATAATCTCCTAAAATTAAAAAGGATTAAGAAAAAGTTAAAATTTTTCTTAAATCCCTCTTATAAAATACTTATATTAATTAAATCCATAAACAGACTTGGTGATTTGATAGACAACATTGGAAAGTTTGCGAGCTGGCAAGACTGAATGTTTGGTCAAACGGCTCAACATGGTTTTGCGAATGGCCTGAAAGACCTCTGGATTTTCCTGCTGAATATAGGTCCACAGCTCCCGTTTTTTGGCAAGATGCTCTGCTGTGCCTGCTCGGTTGAGCAGGGCACTGGAAATCACCGTCGTGATTTCAATGTGATTCAGCAGATACTCTCGCATTTTGGGGTGGCTTACTTTAGATAAATCAAGCTGGTCTACCAAGAGTCGATTGACCTTGAGTTGCTGGTCAATGCGCTTAATCATCACTTGCTCATTGACTGACTGGTCCTCACGCCCAATCAAATAACGATAGAAATCGACAGGCAGATAGTACATGGTCTTGACCTGCTGAAGGGGGGTAAAGACAAAGAGATTATCGACATAAAAGGTATGCTCAGGCAATTGGAACTGGCTCGTTCGCAACAAATCTGTCCGGTAAATCAGCGAGTGCATCATGATATACTGGCCTTTTGAGAAATTTCCAATCTGATCCCAGCCAAAAATCTTCTGGACAGGCAAGACTGACTCGTAACTCATACTCTTCTTACGAGACTGACCTTCCTTTTCATATACAAAATTAGTCACAAAGGCATCAACTTCCTGCCCCTCACTCTCTAGTTCCTGCAAGGTTTCAAGAATTTTTAAATAGGCACGAGGATCTACCCAGTCATCACTATCAACTACTTTAAAATAACGACCAGAAGCCTCCGCTAAGCCGCAATTGACGGCACCCCCATGGCCCTTATTTTTCTGATAGATGGCTCTCACGATGTTAGGATACTTGCTGGCTAAACGCTCAGCGATTTCCTGAGTCTGGTCCTGAGACCCATCATTAATAATCAAAATCTCAACTTGCTCACCACCAATCACTAGCGACTCCACACAGTAATGAAGATAGGCTGCGGCATTATAGCTAGGAATGGCGATAGACAATAACTTCATAATCTACTCCTTTAGGGGACTGATTTTTTCTTATACTCAATGAAAATCAAAGAGCAAACTAGGAAACTAGCCGCAGGTTGCTCAAAGCACTGCTTTGAGGTTGCAGATAGAACTGACGAAGTCAGCTCAAAACACGGTTTTGAGGTTGTGAATAAGACTGACGAAGTCAGTTACCTATACCTACGGCAAGGCGACGTTGACGTGGTTTGAAGAGGTTTTCGAAGAGTATTACTCTCTCTTGTCACTTCTTTCTATTTTACCATAAAGTCCAGACTTTGAAGGACTTTTATTAGAATACAAGGGTTACTATCTCTATTTGCTATTTTGAACATCAAAAAAGAGGGGTGCTCCCTCCTTACGAATTTAATTCTGCCAAGTCATCTAGATACTGGTTGTTAATAACCGCCAAGATATAGGCATCTGCCCTCAAGAGATCATTGGGACCAAACTGGACATCTAGCGGTGAATTTTCTTGTTCACGAAATCCTAGGACATTGAGGTTGTATTTGCCACGTAGATCTAGCTGGCTCAGGCTTTGACCTGCCCAGACACTAGGAATCTTCATCTCCACGATAGACACATTTTTATCCAGCTGAAAGACATCAACATTGTTATGAAAGAGAATGGTCTGCGCTAGAGACTGCCCCATTTCATACTCAGGTGAAATCACCGAGTCAGCACCGATTTTTTCTAGCACCTTCTTGGCTGTCTGGCTTTTGACCTTGGCAATAACCCTTGGTACCCCTAGACTCTTACAATGCATGACTGCAAGCACACTCGACTCTAGATTTTCCCCTGTTGCCACTACAACCGTATCACAGGTATCAATTCCTGCAGTTCTGAGGAGTTCCTCATCTGTGATATCGCCAACAACTCCACGCGCCAAAACAGGCTCAAATTGATTGATTCGCTCAGCGTGGTCGTCAATGGCAATGATATTCATATCTTGCTTGGCAAGGGCCATCAGGACACTACTCCCGAAAATCCCCAAACCTAAAATTCCAATCGTACGATCTGACATCATTCTTCCTTTCTTATCCAATACTAATATCTGCTTTCATATACTGAATCAAATCTTTCTTATCAGGCTGGTAATCCGCTAGACTAACCAGCAAGGTCAAGGGACCAATACGGCCAATAAACATGAGCACCATGACAATGCTGAGAGCTAGCTTGCCCAATTCTGGCGTCAGATTTGCCGTTACCCCAACTGTCGCAAGGGCTGAAATGGTCTCAAACATGAGGTAGATAAATCGCGGTGTTCCTTCTGCCGTAATCCCCAACAACATCAAGCCCAACAAAAAGGTCATCAAAAAGATAATGAAGACACTAAAGGATTTTTGGACTGTTCGAGCCTCAATGGTTCTCTGCGCAACATTGGCATGAGGTAAGCCCAGCAATTCACTACGAGCAAAGACCAACAAGACAAAGAAAGTCGTAATCTTGAGACCCCCAGCCGTCCCTCCAGGCGCTCCTCCGAGAAACATCTGTAGGATATAGATAAACAAGGTCACAGGCCGAGCTTGAGTGTAATCAATAGAAGCAAAGCCAGCTGTTCTCATGCTGACGGCTTGGAAAAAGCTAACCAGCACTTTCTCTGGAACGCTGAGATTGCCAATAGTTCCTGGATTGTGCCACTCCGTAAAGAGGGTGGATACTGTCCCAAACAGCAAGATCCCTGCAGTCAAGAAGAGAACCAGTTTGGTGTGGAAACGCAGACGGCGTTTTTTCTTCTTATCAAACTGGGTTGCCAAGTCAAACCAGACCATAAAGCCAAGACCACCTGTGATAATCAAGCCAGCAATGACCAGATTGATCAAGGGATCCGTCTGAAAAGCCACTAAACTGCTACTTCCAAAATTATCAAAACCAGCATTACAAAAGGCTGAAATAGCTAAAAAGATGGAGGTGAAAATACCCCGTCCCCAGCCGAACTCAGGAATAAAACGGAAAGTAAGTAGAAAGGCACCCAAGCCCTCCACCAGAAAAGTCGTCAAAAAGATGGACCGCATAAAGGCCTTCAGCGACCGAGTTTCCCCGTAACTAAAACTCTCCTGAATGGTTTCACGACTGCGAAGACTGAGCTTTTGCTTCCCCTGAATATAAAAGACCCCGATAAAGGTCATGAGCCCCAGACCACCAATCTGTATCAAGAGCATACAAATCAACTGCCCCCAGACATTATAGGTCGTAGCCACTGGTTGCGTAAAAAGGCCAGTCACACAGACCATGGACACCGTCGTAAAAAGATGGTCAAAATAAGTGGCCTGAGAACCATTTGCCTGAACAAAAGGCAAACTCAAAAGAAGAGAGCCTATAAGAATAACTCCAGCGAAACTTAAAAAGATGCGACGAGCTGGCGAAAGTCCGCCCAAGGACCTTTCAATTTTTTTCACAAATAATTTGAATAACATACATCCATTGTACCATAAAAAGAAGAAGAGTAGCTATATCTGAGAAGTTATCTCAAGGCAGAGTTCCAAGGCCTTCTCAAAAGCTTTTGAACCCCAATCACGACTATCGTACTGGTCCAAGTCTGCTAAGGAATCAGCTGTGAACAACAACTCTCCCCAGAGAATCCCACGCAGTTGGGCTACTGCCGCAAGCGCAGAACACTCCATCTCCACAACAGCACAGCCTTCTTCCTTGCGATAAGCCACCTTTTCAGCCGTTTCTCGGTAAAAGCCGTCTGTCGTCCAGGTCATGACTTCTTCATAGGGAATCCCTCTGGCTTCCAACACTCGCTCAATAGCAGCAATAGCCTCTGCCTGAATTTCCATATAACGAGAAGGCGCCACATAGTGATAACTAGCTCCTTCATCTCGCAGAGCGCGAACAGGGACTAAAAAGGCATTTTCTTCTATATCAGCCAGCACACCACAGGTTCCAGTGGAAATAATCTGCTCCACACCATATCCAATCAACCAATCCATAAACTGGGCTGCTGGAGCTGAACCAACAGGAGCCTGAGCCAAACAAAGTTCCTCGCCCTTGTAATTGATGACATAAACTGGATAGGTCTTGGTGGCAGAAACAAATTCGCCGACACAGTCCGCCCCTACTTCCCTCGCATAACGGTCAATCTCCTCACCTAAAAAAGCATAGACACACTTCTTTGGCAATTTCAAATCCAGCCCCTCGTGATTGGGCATGATAACCGCCTGAGGATTATCATCAAACTCTAAAATAGGAATCGCGTGTTTCTGAATCATAACCTACCTCCTCTAATTTTGTACTATTGTATCAAAAGCTGACCGAGTGTCAAGGAGTTGTCCTCAGCAATCCAGAAAGCTCCTCTTCCATACACTTGAGAAATCGTTGCACCGCTGGAGAAGTCGGTTTCTGTTTTGGCAAAGCGATTGAGGACTTATGAAGAATACAAAATCCAACAACAAAAAAGACATGAATCTGAAATAAGCAGAACATGTCTTTTTTAGCTTGTTTGAAAGTCAAGTAAATAAATCTTAGCTCTTCTAGAACTCCCTTATTTCCACAAACCACCTAAAATCTGTTTTTCTAATAAGTCTAGGTCCTCTTCCTTTATTTCTCCGTTGTCGCTAACGATATAAAGTTGAGCGAAGTAAGCCAACAATGGACCAACACAAATACGAACCATTTGAGGAATCGTTAACTCTGGATTTACACGTGGATCTGCTAGCAATTCTTTATGAAGCACTCGAAGTTTATCTTGAATAGCATTCCAGATAAAAATCTGTTCATTTTTTAGTTTCTTATTTGAAAAACTCTCCTGCAGAATGATTTTCATCAAAGCACGATTTTTTTTGAGATAGCTCATACGATCGTGGACGAGATAACGAACCCTCTCTTCTGTCGTTTCAAAAGCTAAGAGTTCCTCAACAAAACTACCGAAAATGCCTGGGACTACAGGATGTAAAATAGCCGTCAGTAGATCATCCTTCGTCTTAAAATACTTAAACAAAGTTGCCTGGCTTAGTCCAGCACGCTCAGCTATGTGAAGAGTTGAGGTCCCATGGTAACTCCTAGTTGATATGAGATCCACTGCTGCCTGCATGATTTTTTTCTTTCCTTGAGGGTAATTCGCTTCTTCTAAGTAATCTTCAAACGATTCAAAAACAGTCTTATCCATCTAATCTTCACACCTTTTTAGCATTATTTATGTTGATTTCTAAACTTTACGATAACGACGCAATCCAACAATATTGAGAATTGTTAAAATGATCAAGAAAATCATTAAAACACCAAGATTTGGCAAAATATCACCAAGATTGTGTCCGTAAAGAATAATCTGGCTTATTGCATCACCAGAATAGGTTAATGGCAAAAATTTCCCCACAGTTGGAGCCCATGCTCCCATGGATGACAATGGAATAATCCCTGAGAAAAAGAGTTGAGGCATAATCACGAGAGGAATAAATTGCATCATTTGGAATTCTGATTTTGCTAGAGTAGACAAGAGAATTCCAAAAGCTAGTGCTACAAGAGCCAGTACCACATTAACTATTATAACATTTAAAATATTTCCTACAACTTCTACATCTAGTAGACAAATTGCTGCTAAGACGACAACTGCCGTTTGAAAAATCGCAATAATACCGTAAGACAACATATAGCCATAGACAATTTCAGAACGTTTCACTGGGGTTGCTAACAAGCGATCCAAGGTTCCACTTGTGCGCTCTTTCAAAAGTGCCATACCAGAAATCAAAAAGACAAAGAAGAAGACCACAAAGCCAATTAAAATTGGAATCATACGTGCAAAGAATCCAGTATTTTTATCTCCATATTGGTAAGATTCTTTGATTTCAGGCACCTTTGCATCTAATTTCAATTGTGGAAGAGCTTGTTTGATACGAGATAGTAACTGATCGGTGCCTTCACTGGCGATACTTGTTCGTAACACTTGTCGTATCATAGATGTCTTGGAGGCATCTGTATTTGCGTAGTCGACCTGATACTCACCGTCTTTATAAGAAATCACAGCATCGACTTTTTCATTTGCTAGCGCTTCTTTGGCCTGATCTAAGTCTTGATAAGTCTCGATGTCCACATGATCAAGCTCATCCATTTTCGTTATCAAACCAGTTGATAGATCTTGTGTCGCTAACTTGACATTCACGGTTGTACTAGCTGAAAACATGAGGTTCATCAGCCACATAATAAATACCGGCGCTACAAACATCATAGCCAAGGTTCGTTTGTCACGAAGCAATTCTTTGATAACTTTTTTAGCAATAGCAATGGTTCTCATCTTACTCTCCTTCTGCTTTCAAAAATACTTCTTCAATACTTGAAACTTGATAACTTTCTTTTAAGTGTTGCGGTGTATCAAAAGCAATGATTTTTCCACCTAATAATAAGCCGACCTTATCCGTTAACTCTGCTTCATCCATAACATGGGTAGTAACTAATATCCCAACCCCATTGTCTCGAAGCGCGAATAATTCTTTCCAGATTTTCTTCCGAAGAGAAGGGTCGATTCCAACTGTCGGTTCGTCCAAAATCAAGAGCTGAGGATTCCCCAGAAGCGCGATGGCTAAAGACAAGCGTCGCTTCATTCCTCCAGAATAACCGGATACCGTTTTATTCAAATGCTCTGTCAGATCCACAACTTGAGCCACATGGGCAATTTCAGCTGCCAGATTTCTTGTGGATAGCCCTTTTAGCTGACCAAAAAATTCCAGATTTTCTTGACCTGACAAAGCCTCATATAAGGCATCTGACTGGGCCATATAACCAATATCTCCTAAAATATGACGATTGGGCATAGTATGATCCAATACCAAAGCAACCCCTCCGTCAGCTTTTTCCATCCCTAACATAGTCTTAATCATAGTCGATTTACCAGCACCAGACGGACCTATTAAGCCTATAATTTCTCCCGGCTGCAATTCAAAGCTGACATGATTCAAAACCATTTGACGACAAAAAGACTTATCCAAATCTTGTAAATGTAGCAATTTTTCCATATGCTTCCTCCTAGGTGAGTGTTTACTCACTTACTGAATATAGACCTATTATAGTGAGTGTTTACTCACTTGTCAAGAAAAAAGTTGAAATTCTTTAAAAAATAAAGCACCAGATTCGTATCTGATGTTTATAATGCACATGTCTTATTTCTAAAAATGTTTTTGAACTTCCTCTCTATACTCCGAAATGGTCTTTTCTGTCCACTTTTTAAAGGCCTATTTTCCCTCTACTTTTCTCGGCTAATCCAACCATCGTCATTGCTATCGCAACTCTAATGACCTTGGTAATGGGAATTCATTTTACTCATTTTTATATGAAACAGACTAAGAAATTTTCAAGACCTAATTGAAACCAAATTAGCCCTTGGAAGTCAAAAAATCCTCGAACTCTACGCTGACCGTCTAGCAGAATCAGACCAAATGCGGCATGGCATTTCTAAGAATTCGGTTAAGGGACGTAACCTACAAGCTGCTTACGTGGATGGATTTACTTTGAGAGATTTCTTCGCCTTCAACCAAGGACTAAATAAAATGGGTGACCAAGCACTTCCTTTTAAAATTCACCCTGAACATTTGGTATTTGCTGGAGTTCACGGTGGACAGGAAGTGAGGAGTTGATTGGAGATTACGGTCAACCAACTTATCAAAAAATCTTTATCAGTCTAGATACTGAAAAAACAGGCGTTCCGGATGCCGATACAAAAATTTCTATGGCAGGTGATACTGCTACTCTCATGTCCGATACAAGCCTTGATATCAAGATGTATGGTATGCATCAGTTCAAGATGAAAAAAGGTGGACTCCGCATCAAATTAGGCGTCTTTTCCCCAGAAGCAACCCCAAGCTAGATGGAGCTCGGTCACCAAGAACACCTAGCAGTTGAATTTTTCAATTCCCTCACAATCGCCTACCAAAACAAAACATTTAAGGGAAAACTACTCAATACCTTCTTAAAATTCAAGAAATTTAAGTAAACAAAAACGGATGACTGAACAATTTAGCCTTTGAAAGCTACGATTATAAAATCCCTTGTAACATATCAATTTATCACCCATATAAAAAGATAGCCATTCTAATTGAATGCTATCCTTTTTTGTTTATCCTTGTCCACCAGGGGCTGGACCGCCAGGACCACCATTTCCTTGAGGTCCTCCATTTGGTCCACCACCTCCAGGCATAGAATTGACAATATCAGTTTGTTTTTCGCCGTTAATGTAAATATCCCCACCTGTGTAAGTTGCTGTTCCATCAAAGTCAAAGCCTGATTGTCCTATTAATTTAATAGTTCCACCTGTGACCGTTATATTTCCGTTTGAGTCGATTGGATCTGTGTCCCCTTGACCGACTTCTACAGTTAGATTTCCACCTGTCATAGTAAAGTAAATATCACTTTGCTGGGCATTTTTATTGGCTGCATTGACCCCATCATCTGTCGCGTAGACATTGATATCACCACCATTAATCGTAATGGCTTTCCCTTCAATTCCTTCAGTCGAATTCTTGACGGTGTAAGTACCGCTGTCAATCACTAGGTTACCAGAAGCGTGAATACCGTCATCTCCTGCTGTGACTGTTATGGTATTGTTAGCCAAATACATATTGCCGACAGTCATATCCTCATCATTGTCAACTTTGACACCATCTTCCTTGGCATCGATGGTCATGGTCGTACCAGTGACATTAAGTTCATCATTGACATTAAAGGCATCGCCAACTGATGTGACGTTAAATGTTCCACCTGTGATGTGGAGGGTGTCGTTAGCCTTGATAGCATTGCTTTTCTTGCCATCTACATTGAGAGTTCCTGAGCCATTGATGGTCAAATCAAACTTAGAAAAGAGAGCGGCATTTGCCTTTTCATCACTGTTAGAGCTTGAGTCAGAGAGACTGTTGGTGGTTCCCTCTGCTAGAGTGAGGTAGACATGACCTGCGCTTGTAGCCGAAATAGCTGCATCTGTATTGGTCATGGTCGCGCCTTTGAGAACAAGTTTCACATCATCAGACTTGTCAGCTGCAATTTTAATTTGCACTCCGTCAGACTGACCAGAGATGACATAGGTACCTGCTTTTGAGATAGTCACTGTTGAGCCAGAAACTGTCACCCCATCTCCAGAGACACTTGCAGATGAGCCTGACAATTCAATCTTAGAAGCAGTGCTTTCATCATAAGAAGTGTCGTAGTCCTTTTCTGTAAAGTAAGAAGATTGACTGTTTTTAGCTGAAGTTGTGATAGCAGTGGTATCTGCTGCTGCAGTTGTACTTGACTTGGTCGTTGACTGCCCACAAGCTGTCATCAAGGTCAAAGCTGTTAAACTGGTTAAGATTAGGGTCCATTTTTTTGATTTCATACTTTTTTCCTCGCCTTCCTTTAGCTTGACCTTAGTTTACAGGGTAAGTCTGAAAAAAATCTAAACTTTTTCTGAAAGTTTTCTTAAGTTCAGTTTCAGTTAAGTTATCTTTAACAAAAGTTTTAGGAAAATTCCATAGACTAATTACAAGCAAGTTCAACTTGCCCAGACACACCTATCTTCTAATAAGATAGTGTACTGAAATAGTTTGATAAAGGAGACAGGATTTATGAAACCAATTGAAACAAGCTTTAAACGAATTGAAACCAAATATGTCGTTGCCAAAGCTGACTTGGCTAATTTAATAGAGGACTTAAAAATATACCTCGTAGAGGATGATTATCCAACTTCGACCATTTCCAACATCTACTTTGATACAGAGCAATTTGATATGATTCAGGAGGATGACCAAGGTACTAAGCGCAAAGAAAAGATTCGGATGCGAACCTATCTCAGTCAAGTCCAGCCTGATAGTCAGGTATTTTTAGAAATCAAATCTAAGGACAGAGCTGGTGTCGGACGAAAACATCGTTTCTTATCGACTCCCCAGTCTATCACCCAGTTTATGACCAAGGGACAGCTGGATAGCAGTATCAAGGACCGAATGATAATTGAAAAAATTCAACAACTCCAAGAGGAATATCAGCAAGCAATTATCCCTCGTATGTATATTTACTACGACCGTTTTTCTCTCAAGGAAAAGAAAGAAATTAGCGGATTTCCCTACAATAAAATTCGTATCACCATTGACCAAAATCTAACCTATCGTGATGATAATGTCAGTTTATTCTCAGGCAAGGACGGTTTCCCTCTACTAAACGAGGACATTGTCATCATGGAAATTAAAGCACCTGGTAGAAAACCCCAATGGCTACAAGATATTCTCGACCAATATGGACTGGTAGAGCAGAAATTTTCAAAATACAGCTGCGCCTACCACAAGTCTCAAGGGCTGGACTATAGCCCACGACCAAGCACAGAAAGTGTAGGTACTACTTATGTCTAATCTTTTCAACTCTATTTTCAACGACACAACTGCCACTGCCAATCCTATCCAGCTCTTTCTGGCTCTCTTGGTCAGCCTGATTTTAGGTTTGGCGCTGACCTGGGCTTACAAACACCGTACCCTCTATACACGGGAATTTGCTGTTAGTTTGACCCTACTCCCCTGCTTGATGACCTTGGTCATCTTTCTGGTAAATGGCAGCTTAGGAACCTCTATCGCTGTTGCAGGAACCTTTAGCCTCATTCGTTTCCGTTCAGCTACCAGTGGCTCACGGGAGCTAATTGCGATCTTCCTTGCCATGATTATCGGGCTGGCAGCAGGGACAGGCTACCTAGCTCTAGCTATTCTCTTCACCGTCTTTATCTTAGCAGTATGGCTTCTTTTAGAAAAGCAACAAAGCAAGAGCAATCACCAACGTCGCAGACTATTAACCATCACAATTGCCAACCAAGAAAAGCAACTCCAAACTATCCAATCTGGGCTATCACAATTCTGTACTGAGTTAGACCTTATCTCGATTGATACCAGCAATGATGGAGAACAGGTCACCACTGTCTATGAAGTGGATTTCAAGGCTCAAACCAACGACTTTCAAATCATCAATTACCTCACTAGAGAACAGGATACTTACCAGGTTTCCCTGACCAAAAATGCTAAGAAGAGAAAGAATTTGTAAAACTTCTAGCGTGAAACCTCTCAAAAAGCTAGGTAAACACTCAATTGAAAAAAAGTTAATCTAATTTATGATAAAAGGCATCATATCAACGTTTTTTAAACACCTGATATGATGCGCTTTTCTTATCTTAAAAACTTTTTTACCAATCTCTTTATTTAACAGGTATCTCCTTAATCACACGCGCAGGATTACCAGCTAGGACAACGTTGTCGCCGAAGGACTTGGTGATTACAGCCCCTGCTCCAGCAACAACATTATTCCCCAGTGTTACTCCAGGAAGGACAATGACACCACCTCCAGCCCAGAAATTGTCTCCGATGGTAATGGGCTTTCCGTATTCCACACCTGAATTACGTTCCTGCGGGTCCAATGGATGGAGGGGAGTCAAGAACTGACAGTTGGGACCAATCATAGCATTGTCCCCGATGCGAATTGGACAAACATCCAGCATGGTCAAGTTCCAATTAGAATAAAAATTTTCCCCTAGATGGATATTGACCCCATAATCGACCACCAGGCGTGGATTAACATAAAGATTTTGTCCGGTTGACCCAAACCAAGTCTTGATGATTTCGACTCCCTTCAAGGGATCTTCTTCCTTGTTAAAGGCAGACTGTTTTTGGCGAGAAGCCTGAGCCAAGGACCGCAATTCTGGGTCCGATGGACGGTAAACCTCTCCCGCTATCATTTTCTGGTATTCACTGGTCATTGTATTCTTCTCCTTGTTCCCTACTATCATATCAAATTTTCTACGTATCTGACTAGAATAAGGGGTACTTTCTACAATTGATCCTCTGATTGTCATCATATCCTGTCTAAACGAATACGGGTCACGATTCCGTCTGGGTCTGTGATTTCCAACTGGCTCGATGTCAGCCACTTGATTGGTGCATCAACTTCTTGTGCTCTCTGGGCAATCGTTAACAGTTCTTCTTTATGTGTGACTTCGATAACATAGTAGGCCAAACCTGGCAAGCCTTGCTTACGCGGAGCCAGACCTTTTCCTCCCCATTCGTTGACTGCCAAATGATGATGGTAATCCCCAGCCGCAATCCAACTAGCGCTAGGTACACTGAATTTATCCTCTAGTCCTAACACCTTTTGATAAAACTGGCTGGACTTTCGACTATCCTTGACTGAAAGATGAATATGCCCCATTCTCGTACCTTCTGCTAGAATAAAGGGCTCTACTCTTTCCCCCAACTCATAGATATCCTGTGCCGCAAGGGCCTCCGTCACTCCGATAATACGTCCATCTTCTCGAATATCCCATGTGGAAACCGGCTTATCTCGATAGAGTTCAATGCCATTTCCCTCCAAATCCTCCAAGTAAAGAGCCTCACTGTAACCATGGTCTGCACCGCCGACAAGAGGAAGCTGTAAACCTGTCAGGTGTTTCAAGACATCAGCCAAAGCCTTGTGTGTCGGTAAGAGAATAGCCAGATGGTAAAGACCATAATGTTCCCTCACTTCTCCGCTCTCTTGTGTTTGAATCAAGTGTACCAAGGCTTTTCCTCCAAGTCCCAGAATGACCTCTGTCTCAGTTTGAGATAAGATTTCTAAACCAATAACTTGCTGATAAAAGACTGTTTGACTTGTCAAATCCTTTACATTTAAAACTGCTTCTGCTAAATAAATGTGACTGTTGTATTCATAGGTCATAAATGGCCCTCTTTTATAATTGTAATTATTTTAATTACAACTATTATATAATTTCCATCAAGAAAGTCAAGCCAGACAACTTATAGATTATGATTCTGTAATCTTGTCTATATGGGATTAGAACGAGAAAATCTACAGAGAATTGACAATCAAACCATTGAAAATTTTTACCAACTCTAATATGACTCTCATCTCAACCCAAAAAGAAAAGGAGCGTATATGATATCCTACTCCTTTTTCTTGTCAGAAAATCTAATTAGAATTAGTCTTCTTTTTTCTTGCGAGCAACAAGTCCAAATCCACTCAAGACACCTAAAAGTCCAAATGCTGCTAGGCTAGCGTTGGCTTCTGTACCAGTGTTAGGAAGTTCAGCTTGCCCTGTTTGAGGTAACTCTTCCCCAGATTCTGAGTGTTTCCCATAAGATGACTTGTCCTCTTCTTGGGCAACCGCTTCATCTTGATGAGAACCTTCTTGTTTTGTAGGTTCATCAATCTTAACAGAATTTGACTGAAGGTATTCTTGTTTCTGTGGTTTCGTTACATCATCACCTATTACCTCAGTATACAAATGGGTAACAATACCTTCTTTTTCACGGGTCATTGTATATCGATATTTCTTACCATTTTTCGATATGATATCAGATTTAGGAGCCAATTTACCAATTTGAATTGGAACGAGTTCTTCATTCGATTCAATAATAATATGACGAGTAATCAATAATGGAGCTACAGGACGAATCGCTGGTCCACCTTTCTCACTTACAACTCCCTCTGGTAATTCTGGTCGTACTTCCGGTTCACCCTTCTCACTCACAATACCTTCTGGTAATTCTGGTCGTACTTCCGGTTCTCCCTTCTCACTTACAACTCCCTCTGGTAATTCTGGTCGTACTTCTGGTTCTCCCTTCTCACTTACAATTCCTTCTGGTAATTCCGGCTGTACTTCTGGTTCACCTTTTTCACTAAAGTATTCTAAAAAGTCATAAATAACTGTTTTTTCATTTTCATCAACTGTACCTATTTCAGGCGCTGAAGTAGCACGATGTCCTTTGTAAATATAGCTTTTTCCGTCCTTTTTGATGACCGTATATGCTTCTGGAGGAATTGAAGTGTAAGAATCTCCAATGGATGCTTCTTTCGTTAACTGCTTCTCCATCGCTATTTCGGTATTCGTTCCTTCAATCATGTATTTTTCGAAGATATTTCCACCAGTTGCTAGTTTATAGACATAGGTAATTTCAGTAGTTCCTGAAACAACTTTCCCTGTTTCTGTAGGAGAGCCTGTTTTCAGTCCTACTAGTTTATATTTTTTACCATCTTTGGTGATTTCTTGTAGTTTTACCGTTGTAGCATCATATGAAACCTCTTTGTTTGTTGTCGTTGGTGTTCCTACTACTACTTTTTGATTATCCTTATTTAAGTAATATTTAGTTTCTGTAGAAGATATCACTGCATCTTTAACAACATCTGTACTTTCTTTAATAGAAGTTCCATCCGCTAATTCATACTTAACAATGACACTACCTTTACTCTCAGTAGTTTCTGTTTCTTCCTTAGCGTAGATGTTTTTAACATTAGTTAGTTGATCACTAATATGGTAAGCACGGGTTGGTTGGTATAAGTCGTAATAATGAATTTCACTATAAATAGGCTCAGATATTGACGCATGTTGTTCATATTTCGTAGGTGCGGCAATTCTATATCGAACTCCATCTTTTTCATATTCTTTATATAATTGGCCTAATCCATATTGATATCTAGTATCTTCACTATAATATTTCGAACCAAAATAGCCAAATCTATAAGCTAAATAAGTTTTTTCTGGTTGATTAGAATCATCATCTTCACTAGGATAATAAGAATCTGTACTCTTATCTCCTAGTTTAAAATCTACATTTACTTCAAACACATTTTTTACAAAATTTGCATTTGTTGGAACTTGGTCGACATACTGAATTGCTTTATGAGCCTCTTTAAACTTCGTGACATTTGCTTTTTCACTCTCGTAGTTAGCAGTGTCTTTAAACTCTTCAATATTTCCAACAAATTTTGGTTCTACTTTATCTCGAGAATTTTTCCATCCTACTGTAATTTCTTTTTCGCCAAACATTTCTTTTAGCTTAGTTATATATTCTGTCACATCGTTATATTTTACAAACTTTCCGTTTTCTCTTATATAACCATTAAACTCCTGATGTACAGAATAAGTAGGACGATTCTTATTATCTACTGCATTTTTATTTGTTAATGTAACCTTATAGATTTCTTCCCATGTCTTTTCTTTTTCAGAGTTAGTGACATCTTCGTCTTTTAAATCTCTTAATCTCTCATCTAAAAGATTATTTAAGCCTTCCTCTAATGCTTTCTCATTAAAAAATGCACCCGCCGTATACGCTTCTTGTTCCGTTGCTGTAGAAACAGATTCTTTTAATGCTACCTCATTTTTTTCAACAACTAATATAGTATCTCCTTCCTTAATTCCACCATCAGTTGTTATATTTTCTTTTGTAAAATCTTTAGCATCATTTTCACCTTGTTTAAATGTTTCAACAGCCCAAGAATCATTGGCTGTAGTTGGTTTTGTGGCTAAAACATACTTCCCATATTTTCCTTCATCAGTTTCAGAAACTAACCAAACTCGACTACCTTCTTTAATATTGTTATAGCGAATACTTCCATCTTCATTATGCAAGTTTCCAGGATTTGCATGTACTGTAATATCATTGAAAGTTGTTTCCTTAGTAGTCCCCTCATGTTTATCTACTTCTGTATCAATCTTATGATATTTTTCTCCGTTCTTTTCTAAAACTTTATCAGCTTCTTTGATTTTACTTAAAACATCATTAGTTAAATTTGCTACATTTCCTTCATAACGTTTGCCAAAAAGTCCACGAATTTTATAATCCATAGTAGTACTAGAAAGGTGTTTATCACCAACAGGAATTTCTACATCAGATTCTTCTTTCAGCACTTCGCCTTCTTTTGTGACATAAGAAATTTTTGAATCCTTAAAGTTATCTTCTCCTTGTTTTTTTATAGTTTCCTTTTCAACTCTGTCTAAATTATATTTGGCTCTACCTTCATTCTCGCGATGATTTCTTTCATATCCATCTTCTGTCCCCGTTGCATGATAATTCAAACCATCAAACACATGCATTTTTGGCATTGTATAGCTACCAGTACCATTACTCAACGTTTCCATTTCCACATTATCTTTTGCAGGTGTTACTGTAGTTTCATTAGCTGTATTTGTAGTTTCTTCAGCCAATACCGGACTAGCTCCAACAACCATCATCCCTAATAAAACAGACGCTGCACCAATTCCTTTATATTTACGTAATGAATATTTTTGAATTGTATCTTTTTTCATAAGGTCTTTTCCCTTTTATTTCTTTCTACTCATTATAAAAAATTATACTAACTATACTAGTATATCACTCTCAGTTTCCTTTATCAAACAATTATACATAAAGGAAATTAAAAAAAATAGATAATAAGATATCCAATAAAATCTCATTATCTATTTCATTTTTAGGCGTTCATGAGTGATAAATATCTCTTAGAAACTTGTTCTTTTGAATATCGATTCACAAACTTACTTGTATTTTCTAGCTCGATTTCTTTATCAGTCTCATATAAACACTTGATAAGATGCGCTAACTCCTCTGGTGTATCATATAAGCAAATATCTGAGTTCTTAGATGCATAATATTGATGAGCAATTTCAACATTAGAAAGCAAGGGAATCAATCCAAAACTCATAGCTTCAACACAGGCATTGGCAAATAATTCCTTTTGGGAAGTTGAAATATAGCCATCATGTTCCCAATAAGGTACCTCATCTACATATCCAACAACATGAATGGTAGATGGCAAAGTCGGATACTCTTTCTTCAATTTTTCAATATCTCCACCATATAAGAATACTTCTACAGGTAGGCCTTCTTGTTCTAACTTCCTAAAGGCTTCTATAATCCATTCTACCCTTTTTACCTTACTCATATTCCCTACATAACAATAGGAACTAGGCTTTCTTCTTTGTAATACTGCTGAGGAAACTTGAGGTGCAAAAATCGGTGGCATAAATTGTGCGTGATACCCTAAATCTTGCAAGATTGATGTTAATACTTCTGAAGCTACTAAATATCTAGTTTTTCTTCTTAGATTATGAGCTGGATTTAGCAATACATTGTCATGGATATATTCCCAATAGAGACGGTTTGTATTTTCTACAAAGCGCCATAATTTGGGAGTCACCACGTTATGTTGATCTCGAATTAAGATGTCTTTCTTATCTGTAAGACTGATTAATACCTGAATCAATAAGTCTTCGTAGGTTAACCATTCTCCATCTTTATAATATAAATAATTGTCCTCCATCATATAAATGGGACTTGGTTCTTCTCTTGGCTTATAGTACCGTGCCCGCATCGCTGTCGAACCATCTCGATTTAACCATTCCAGTTCTTCTTTTTTATTTTTCTTTAAATATAATCCGGAAGTAAAATATAGAGTTTCTTCTTCTAATTCAATACTAGCCACAAATCCATTAATAACAGTCATTTTTCCATTAGGATACCTATCAATGATATCGGAAGGACGAATACTTAATTCATCATGACCAATATCTGATTGATAATGGCTTACACTCACTAATTCATCCCTTTCAAAACCTATTTGTTCATAGCCTGCCTTCCAATCTGGTCGAACTTGAGGATGGGTTAAAATATATAGATGTCCCCAACCTAAATAATCTGCAATTTTCTTTCTAGACAATTGGGATGATTCAAAGCCATATTTTCTAACCTCTCTTTGCCAGAGCCCTGGATGTATTGTAACCATTTTAGTCATAACAATCTCCTATCATATACGGTAACCTTCGCGACTCATTTATCTGTACTTGTTTGTCAGAAAGATTTACTAATCTGAATTATATCATATGAATCATACTTTTACTAGATTCTATCAATATACCTAACATCTACTTAATACCCCAATAAAAAATCCAAGCTAGTGCATGGATTTACATTTCCTAATATATATATTTATGCTACCAGCCAAGTGAAACCCTTTCAAACTGACAACCTAAGCGTCGCAATTCTTTTTGACGGTCCTCATAGTAGGGGAGGGAAATACCTGTGATGGTCACATGGGGCAGGTCTTGTAAGTGGAGGCTGACTGATGAAGTAAAATGATAGACCTGGACGAACTCGTATTCTTGAAAGAGTTGGGCTAGGACATCTTCAAAGATCAGCTCCGTCTCCAAGTAAGTCACGTTTGGAATAGTGAAGGTTTCCTTGGGATGAGGCAGATAGAGGTCAATGGCTAAGGCCTTGGCATAGGTACTAATAAAGCGGATGGAGATTTGGTCATCCTCTTCAGAGAACTTTTGACCCAACAAGACCTTAACCGTCTTACCATTTGAAACGGGTGCTTGGGGCAGGTCAAAAAAATGCTCCAGATAAACAAGCTTTTCTCTAGCTACGACATGGTAGTCGCTGCGATAGAGAGTAAAGTGCTTTTCCGTCCGCTCAATCAAGTCATCTCTAGTCAAACCCAAAGGCCCCACCTGACTGGGTTGAAGAGGGAGAGCATACATTCCCAAAGGGTAAATATCCGCATAGCCATCATCAAAACTCATGAGGTGTTGGTAGTTTGAACTAGCAACCAAGTCCAGAATCAAGCTATTGTCAAAGCTAGCATAAAAGATGGTGTCATAGTCGCCGGCCAGCTCCTGACAAATCTGAGCCAAGTCCTCTGCATCCTGAGGATAGTGAACATGGTCAAAATCCTTTGCATAATGCTCCTGACGGGCATTTTTGACAGGACTGACATAAAGTCTGACAAAGTCCTGATTAGGATAGAGTCCCTTGATATGCTGGGCAATCTTGGCCTGCAAGGGCGTTGTGGCAATGATGAGGTGTTTCATCTCTTTGATTCTCCTAGGTGGTGATGTTGCAGCAAGGTCTCAACGACTTCAAAGTCCAAGGCATCGTCGATATCATAAGAATAGAGTTTGGGCATTTCATAGGCTACTGTCTTATCTGTGTAAAAGGTCTCATCTCGTAGGTAAAGGTCCTTGCGAGAAATCCAAATACTACCGTTGGGATAGTAATAGACAGGCTCTTTCTGCCGAGCATAGTGCTTGGAAACCTGAGGCGGACGGATAAATGACGACTCCGCTAACTGCAAGTAAAGACTACGACTCTTGTCTGCCTTAACACAGGAAATCAGATGGTCGGCCCCAGACTGACAGTAGAGTTGATAGGACTCGACGAGGTGCTCCACCTCTCTCAAGGGTGAGGTCACCTGTAGATTCACAAAGACCTGCTCTTCCTCAAAGGGCTGTAAAAAGTCGTGTAAGGTTTCTAAACTAGAGGTTGTCGTCAAGGCCAATTCTTTTGGTCTGTGGACACAACGAATCTCTGGATAGACTTGTCGACAGAGTTCTAGATAGGCTAGTGAATCTGATGAGATCCAGATGTCACTAAATAGCTTGGAGGCTAGAGCGACTTCGATGGTATAGAAAACCAAAGGTTTGCCTGCTAGCGGTTTGATATTTTTATCCACTAAGCCGCGTGAACCCGAACGGATCAAAATGACGGCTATGGGCTTAGATTTTGCTTTCATATAGTCTTCCTTTAGTTTTCTATTGTATTGGACTAGTGAGAAAACTAGATTGATCAACTTACAACATCCTAGAAGTTCCTATCTAATAGTTCTCTATATATGTGAGCTACTTTTCCCAGAGAATAGCGAGAGGCTAAGGCTAGATTTTTTTCATTTAATAGATAAAAATCAGGCTGTTCCATCTCTTCTATCTTTTGAATCAACTCTGATTTGGTTTTAAACAAGTTGATGGCATTGGACTGGCTAGCATAGAGACGATGGGCAATCTCCACATCTGATAACAAAGCCAACAAACCTTGATTGAGGGCTTCAACACAGGCATTAGCAAATAACTCTGTATAACTTGCAGACAGATAGCATTGGTGCAGATGATAAGGCACCTCATCGACAATACCTTTAAAGTGAATGGTTGGCGGAAGATCATATTGATTCTGTAATTCTGCTAGACGTTCCTCTGAGCCACCATAAAAGGTAATCTGGGCCTTGGAGCCACGTTTGTAGAGTTCGATAAAGGCTTCAATGACAAGTTCAACGTTCTTGCCTTCTCCCATATGACCCACTAGGCAATAGTCCAAAACAGGTCCGATTTTTCTTAGCTGACCTAATTTTTCTATAAACATTGGTGGTAAAAACTTGGTGTCATACCCTTGTTTCGCCAAGGTATCAGTCAACACTTCACTGGCGACTAGATATTTGTTTGCCTTGCGCAGATTGGCGAGGCGTAAGTCTCGCATGACATTTTCATGGACGACTTCATAGTAATTTTTGTCCGTGTTTTCCATGTAACGCCAGAGGCTGGGTTTGGGAACGATTTGTTGGTCACGGATGAAGAGGTCAGTTTGTTTTGCCCATCTGGCTAGGAATTTAACCAACAAGTCCTCTTCAGAACGGATTTCTCCTCCTATGCGGTAGATATACTCTGGATAAAAGATGGTTACAGGAGAGGGGTCTTTAAAGGGATCGATAAAGCGTCCTTCCAGAGCCAATTCTCCATTTTCATGATACCAACGAAGTTCCTTTTCCTTGAAATCTTCAAACAAGAAGGGCCCCTTGGTATAGTAATATCTGCCCGAGCCATCTCCTAGGGTAACTGAGGCCACAAAACCGTCTTCATTGAGTTCAACCTGATCTCCATCTGCTAGCGTTAAACTTTCTGGTTTCACTGATAAATCTGCATAGCCTATATCTGAAAAACTATGAGGGACGCAAATCAGTTATTTTTCTAAAAATCCTAACTTGATTAAATCTTTCTTCCAATCAGGTCGTAGCTGGGGACTTGACATGAGGTGGACGTAGTCTAAGCCTAGATGTCGTGCGATACGCGATCGATAGACTTGGGTACTCTCAAAACCATAGCGATGGATTTCCTTGACTGGATGAATAGTGACAATTCTCGACATGCTATACACTCTTTCTCTCTTATTTTCTGCTTACAAAGGAAAAACCACCCTCACAAAAAGGCGAGGGTGGTTCATCCGTTACAATGCTTGGGGATTTCCTAGCAAGTTCCCCCTCAAAAGGACTTTATGCTATTCTATCACAAAGACTGACCATCTGCAAGATGGACTGCCTTAGACAGGATAGCTTGGGGGAGTTTTCTTATTGTTTATAAATCGATTCTCTGAAATCATCTGTGCTACGTAGGTAGGCATTGTAGATTTTTTGTTTACAACTTTCAAGAAAATGGAGAAGGTAAACTAGCCTTCCCCATTTTAAGGTTATATCATTTTGCAACTTTGTTGTAAAAAGCTATTGAAACAGACTATTTGTTCATTAGTTGCCTAGTTTACCCATTCACCATTTCCATTTACTTTATAACCGTCTGGTGTTGTTGTGCTCACAGCCAAAGCTCCAGAATCGTAGGCATAGTACCAGTGCGGTCCAACTTTAAACCAACCTGTCTTCATGATACCTGCTTCGTCAAGATAATACCAAGTACCATTTTCCTTGTACCAGCCTGTAAACATAGCACCTGAGCTACTCAAGTAATACCAGCTACCATCTACTTTTACAAATCCAGTTTGCATGACACCTAGGTCATCCAAGTAGTACCATTTACCATCCGTTTTCACCCAGCCTGTCTTCAGATCACCAGACTCATAGAAATACCATTTTCCATTAGATTGCACCCAACCAGATTGGTCTGAACTAGAAGTTCTAAATTCTTTCAGCGCTTTTTCTACAACGACTGCTTTACTTTTAACTGTTGAAAGGTTTGAGGAGGTCACTTCTGTATACTGAATAGCAGGACCATATCCACCAGCCAATTCCTCTGAAGAAGCATCATCACCTAAAGCTAGAGAAATCGTTGCTACTTTCTGAGAACTAGCTGCATTTTTAAAAGCAGCGAGCCCCACATAGGTAAATTTAGAATTGATCAAAGCCTCATAATAACCTGTAAATTCTTTAGATGTTCCACCCTTCTTTTTCGCTACATAATTTGCCTTCTCAGCATGCCAATTTTCAATTGCTTTTAGAAAACCCTCATAGTTCACATCTAAAGCTTCTCCTCTTATACTATTACTAGATGGAAAAGCAGTCCAGATTTCTTTCGTAGAAAGACGCTCAGGTTTCAGAGTTACTGACACCTCAGTAGCTCGTACAAAAGCAGTTTTCTCAAGATCAGTAGACCATTTGATAGGGACATACTTATCTACCAAACCTTCATCAGCTGCTTCCTTACGAATCTTATTAATCGCATCCAAAATAGTTTGTTTATTTGGGGTTAAAAATTCTCCCTTAATCCCAACCAAAACATTTCCACTAGAAGGATTTAGCACTTCTGAGCTCAAGACATTTTCATTTCTACCATCTGCAGATTGTGTTGCCACCAATCTGTCATTTGCAAAAACATCATTTGTCAAAACTGCTCCAGCTAAAGTCAAAGCCAAGGCGCTAGCAAATACAATTTTCTTCATTTTTTCTCCTTTTATCCTTTAGATAGGACAGGTATTTTCAATATTAAATTATATCATATTTTCCTACTCTTTGCCCATTTCTACTAATGTTATAAAGCAAATGCTATTCACACCACAAAGTAGAAACTCCATTCTTTATTTCACAACAAGCTCATAACGTGTCTTACTTGTGAAGGTTTGACCGGCTTTGAGAATAACTTGATCTTTGAGGTCACTGTGAATGGCATCTGGTAAAGCTTGCGCTTCAAGGGCAATCCCATTGTGCTGTACCATTGGCTGACCTCCTATGATGACACTCTCATCCACAAAGTTTGCTGTGTAGACTACAAAGCAAGGAGCCTCTGTCTTGAAAAGCAGGAAGCGACCTGAATTTTGGTCATAAAGGAATCCAGCATTGTCATGACCTGCAGGAAGGGCAAATGGATGATCCAAACCTGATACCAGCTGGATTTGCTCATCTTCTTCTGCAAAGATATCCTTCAACAAGGCACCATTGTAGATGTGTTTAACCACATCACGACTAGCATCTGGAGTTTTGGCAGGAACACCGTCGGGAGCGATTGGATAAATGCCCTCTGTGTTTAGTTGGAAGACATGACGGTCAATCGTCTGCGTGAAATCACCAGACAAGTTGAAGTAGCTGTGATTAGTTGGATTGACCAGCGTATCCTGATCGGTCGTTACCTTGTAGCTGATTTCATAGGCACCAGTCTCTTCTAAGTGGTAACTGATCCAAATCTTGAGATTTCCAGGAAATCCTCCTGTCCCATCCGTACGCTCTGTGTAGAGGATCAAGCCATGGTCGCTCACTTCAACTAGTTCAAACAAGCTCGAATCCCAACCAGTTGAACCACTGTGGTTACAGTTGCTAGCATTGTTGACTTCAAGGTCATAGTTCTTGCCATTAAGCTCAAAGGTCGCACCTGCAATACGGCCTGCCACAGGACCTACGCTAGCTCCATGCTTGGGACTATTGCCTACATAGCTATCAAAATCATCAAATCCCAAAATAACATTGGCAAAGTTTCCAGCCTTATCAGGTGTGACATAGCGCAAGATAGTCGCGCCATAAGTCATAACCTCAAGCTGGTAGCCACCGTTCGTCTCAAATCGATAGGCCAAAACATCTTGTCCCTCAACATTTCCAAACACACGCTCTGTGTATGCTTTCATTCTGTTCTCCTTTTACTATTTCTCTCAATCAAACAAACCATAGAAAGCGAATTGACAATCTATGGTTTGCCTGATAATATACAAATCCTCTTGTCAAGAATTCATAAACACTGTCTTACTTCTGATATTCGTGGATGATCACACCTTGTACCACACGGTTTACTGTTCCTGTAGGAGACGGTGTATCTGGTTTATTTTCTACCTTGAGTGAAGTCAATAGGGCAAAGAGTTGGGCATAAACAATGTAAGGGAAGACACGGTAAATATCATTCAAGACACCGCCACAACCAAGGGCCACTTCTTTGACATTTTCAAGACCAAAGGCTTGATCACTCAAAAGCACGATACGACGAGCAATCTGATCACCAGCAACTTCACGAACCAAGTCCAAGTCGTACTTACGAGTGTAGTCTGTCGTTGCACCAAAGACCAAAACAACTGTATCTTCGTTGATAAGAGATTTTGGACCGTGACGGAAGCCGACTGGGCTTTCATACATAGTCGCCACTTGACCAGCTGTTAATTCCAAAATCTTGAGCTGAGCTTCATGAGCAAGTCCGAAGAATGGACCGGCGCCTAGATAGATGACACGGTTAAAGTCGAGATCAACAAGCTCTTTGACATCTTCTGCATTGTCTAGAATTTTACGGGCAAGACTAGATACAACTTCAAAACGTTCAGCTTTCACAGCAAATTCTGTAGGATCAAAGACCAAGAGAGCTGTTAACATCATAGACGTAAAGCTAGAAGTCATGGCAAATCCAGCATCATTAGAAGCAGCTGGTTGCAAAAGCAAGAGATTGCGGTCATCTCCATGGGCTTGAAGAGCCAACTTACCATCTGCTGCACAAGTAATCGTCACTTGATAAAGCTCATCCACCAAGGCCTTGGCCAAATCAACAGTCGCCACACTTTCAGGCGAGTTCCCACTACGAGCAAAGGATACAAGGACAGTCGCCACATCTTTTTTCAAATAAGTTTCTGGATTGGCAACGATATCTGTTGTCGCAATGGCATTGAAATTCCATTTGCGTTCGTCATATACTTCCTTAAAGTAAGGTACCAAGGTATCTCCCACATAAGCAGAAGTCCCCGCACCTGTCAAAATAACCTTGATATAGTCATGTTTATCAGCAATCCCTTGCAGAAAGGCTGCAATTTCTTCATGTTTTGATTGATAAGATTCAAAAGCTTCTTTCCATACATCAGGCTGTTGGTAGATTTCACGTGTAGTGATTTCTGCACCCAATTCGATCAAGTCTTCTTTTGTATAATGTAGCATTGAATTCCTCTTTTTCTATTAAATATGGGAATGGGAGTAAGCCCCATTCCCATGTATATTCTATATAAAATGCTCTAACGATTTTCACGTTTTCACATCGTATACTCAATGAAAATCAAAGAGCAAACTAGGAAACTAGCCGCAGGCTGCTCAAAGCACTGCTTTGAGGTTGTAGATAGAACTGACGAAGTCAGTAACATATACCTACGGCAAGGCGACACTAGTATGGTTTAAAGAGATTTTCGAAGAGTATTATTCATCTTCGTCATCATCGAAGCCAGCTAACAGGTCATTAACTTTCACAATACTTTCTGCAGCACGGTTCTTATAGTCCGCATCTGCGCCTGTAAGGCTCGCATTGATAAATTCAATCACCATTGGAAGATTCATCCCTGCGTAAAGTTCGATGTCACGACCTTCCATAATCAAACGGCTTACCACGTTACATGGTGTTCCACCGAGAAGATCCGCAAAGACTAGGAAATCATCTAATCCTTCAATAGCAGCTTCAAATTTTGCAGTAAATTCTTCTGGGCCATCTTCTGGAAGAAGAGCCACTGCATGAATATTGTCTTGTGGACCCATAATCATTTCAGTGCTACCTTTAAGTTCTTCACAGAAGCGACCATGACTCACCAAAATTAATGATTTAGCCATAAATTATGCGCCCATTCCAAGTACAAATTTACCAAAGGCAGAAAGACCTACTGCAAGAGCGATAATGATACCGATAGCTTTAGTAGAAGTCATACCTTTCTTACCAAGCAACCAGAAGATAAAGGCAGTAAAGATTGCTGGAAGCAAACGTGGGAAGATTTGGTTCAAGATGTCTTGGAAATCAATCATCTTTTCACCGATTGGCAACTTGTAAGAAATTTCAAAGTTGATCATTGTTGCTACAAGAGCACCCATCATGAAGACACCCAGTACAGATGCAGCGTCAATCAAAGCTGTCAATGTACTTTGCATGTTGTTGATAAGGTTAACCCCTTCTTTGTAGGCAAATTCCAACTGTTTCCAACGGAAGATGTCATAAGCAACTGCAACTGCGATCCAAAGGAAGATACCCCAAGGTTGGCCAGCGATAGCCATAGTTGCTGCGACTGACCCCATGATAGCAGGTACAAGCGAACCAAAGATTGTATCTCCAAGAGGAGCAAATGGTCCCATCAAACCTGTCTTGATACCGTTAACGGCGTCTTTTGCACCCACACCATCTTTTTCTTCCATGGCAAGGTCAAAACCAGCGATAATGGTATGGAAGAATGGTGAAGTATTGAAGAATTGAGTATGAACTTTCATCATTTCTTTCAATTCAGGAGTTCCATCACCATACATTTTACGCAACTGAGGCAGGATCATGTAAAGGTAACCAGAAGCTTGCATACGTTCGTAGTTCCAACCTAATTGGAAAGTAAACAAGCTACGTTTGTTGATTTGATTAAAATCTTCTTTTGTAAGTTTGTAATTAGAATTCGTCATCTTCGATTTCCCCACTTTCTGATGGTGTAGAAGGTGCTGCTACAGCTACTTTTTGGCTATTTTTGAAGTGAAGCACTGCAAGGAAGATACCTACGATAGAGATACCAATCATAGACAAACCTTTGAAGTTGTTCACGAAACCAATTTTTTCAGCAACATCTTTCGGTAGAGTGCCTACGATACCAGCAACAGCGCCACCAAGACCTGTTACATATGAGTAAAGAACAGTCAACATAGCTGTCAAACCAAATCCCATTGCAAGGTAGTGAAGGTTACGTTTAACTGGAAGGTAACGAAGCAAGATTGCAAATCCAAGACCTGGAAGCATACGTCCTGCGAGAGTCAAACCATCTGCAACCCATTGGTATTTTGTAACGAAGTCTACTACGTGTTGTACAAATTCGCCACCAAAGGCAAGGGCAAAGAAGACTGGAAGGGCACGAGATAAAGCCCAAGGAATCGCACCAAGCAAGTAGTTACGTTCAATACCTTTATAGTCAAAGCGTTCGATTGCAGCATCCACGCGGTGAGCGAAGAAAGTAGTTGTCATACGACCAAGAACGTCGAAGTATGTCAAGAGAGCTGCTACTGGCACAGCGATTGTTGTAATCGCCAGTGCTGTATCAATACCTTGTGAAACAGAGAAGGCTGTCGCAAGAACCGCACCAGAAGTTGCGTCAATACGAGAAGCACCACCAAAGGTACCTACCCCAAGTACGAACAACTGCAAGCTACCACCGATAAACAAACCAGTTGTCAAATCTCCCATGATTAAACCAGTAATGAAACCAGCAAATACAGGGGAACCTGCAGATGAAACGATCGTCAACTCATCACAGATTTGATAAGCTGAGTACAAAGTGAGAAGTAAAATTTGCCACCATTGTATCATAACAATGACCTCCTAAAAATTTTTTCCTATTTTAATAAGCTCAAAAAGTCTGAAATTGGATCATTTGGAACCATTTGAGCAGTAAGTTTAACACCTTTTTCTGCCAATTTGTGGAAGTCTTCCACATCCTTGTCTACTACGTTGATAGAACGTGTGATGGGGCGAGTTTCTGGTGTTTGAGACATATTCCCAACATTAAGGGTTTCAAGTGGTACACCTGCTTCGACCAAACCAAGGAAGCGGTCTGGCTTACGAGCCACGATAAAGAGACGTTGGCTATCGTATTTACCAGCAAGAATATTGGCTGCCGCTTTTTCAATTGGCAAAATACTCAATTTCACACCTGGTGGTGTCGCAAGTTTCAAACCACTCTTTTCAACGTCATTGTTGACAACTTCGTCATCTACAACCATAATACGTGAAACATTTAGTTTTCCAGCCCAAAGATTGGCTACTTGTCCGTGGATCAAACGTCCATCGATACGGCATCCTACAATTGTCATAAGTTTTCCCCCTTTATGTGTTTTAGTGTAGGTTTACGAGTTAAATAAATCTCTTCTTTATATTGGCCCTCTGTTTCAAAGATGATGATGCGGTTATCACCTTCCTTGAGATAGCTATGAGGGATATAAAGCGAGAGGGTCGGGCCGACGTTCCAAAAACGTCCTAGGTTCTGCCCATTGACAAAGGCAACTCCCTTACCAAACTCAGACAAGTCTAGGTAAGTATCTTTTGGCTCTTGGACTGTAAAGTCATAAGCGTAAAAGGCTGGTTGTCCTTCTGTCCATCCTTTTGAAAAATCAATTTTCTCAGGATTATCTAGTGGGAGTGGATAGTGTTTCCAGTTTAGTAGGAAGTGCAAATCCTTACAAACCCCTGTCCGAATTCCCTTACGTTGCGTATCTGCTAAGAACTTATGTCCATAGTTGACACGCCCCATGTTTTCAATCAGGATATCAAATCGAGATAACGCTTTCTTTTCTCCTTGATAAAAGATATCTTCTCCAATTTCAGTTTGGTATTGGGTTGTAACCCACTTACCATCTACGAACAACTGTGCTCTATCTCGACCATCAATGATACGAAGTCTTTCTTCTTCTGCATCCCAGTTTGTTTCTGTTCGATAAAGTAGGTAGCCATAACTTTGTCCCAACTCCTCCATCTTTTTAGGATAGAGGCTTTCTACTGGACTTGACAAGCTATCCAGGGTTTCAAACAGGGAAACTTTTTCAACTAGTGGAATAGCATCCAACTCCATACTCTCTTTGTAGAGTGGTTCCAACTGCGGATACTCTGGAAAATGTGTTGCCATCATCTTCTTGACTGCCAGATATTTGGCAGTTGGATTTCCTTCCTCATCTAGAAGGGCATCGTAATCATAAGATGTAACTTGTGGCAAATCTAAGGTTCCTCTAGCCGAGCAACCATTCATGAAACCAAAGTTTGTACCACCGTGGAACATGTATAGATTGATAGAGCCTTGTTCCAAAACCTCTCGAACTGCATCTGCCAACTCTTTTGGATCCCGTGTGATAATCGGTTCTTTCCAACGATTGAACCAGCCATCCCAGAACTCCATACACATGAGCGGCCATTTCTTGCCATGTTCATCAAAGAATTCCTGCATCTGTGAAAAGTTGTAAGGTGCCTTAGAACCAAAGTTTCCTGTTACAAAGAGGTCATCTTCGATTAAAGTTCCAGCTTTCAGAGTAGCTCTCCATGGACCATCTGATGTAAAGAGGGGACAAGTTACACCACGCTCTTCCATCAACTGTCGAATTGCTCTCAGATAAGCCTTATCTTCTCCATAAGAACCATACTCATTTTCAACCTGCATCATGAGGATATTGCCACCATTGTCCAACAAATGTGGAACCAATCGTGACAAGAGCTGGTCATAGTAGCGACCGACAGCTTCAATATAAGCAGGATCTGAGGAACGAAGCCTCATATCTTTGGTTAAAAGCCAAGCTGGTAAGCCACCGAATTCCCACTCCGCACAGATGAAGGGAGAGGGACGAACGATAGCGTAAAGACCCAAATCTTGTGCCGTTTGGAGAAATCGCTCCAAATCCAGAGCTCCTTCAAAGTGAAACTCACCCTCACGAGGCTCGTGTAAATTCCAGGCCACATAAGTCTCTACTGTATTAAAACCAAGAGCCTTCAAGTTATAGAGCGAATGATACCAATCTTCTGGAGGAACCCTAAAATAATGAATGGCGCCAGATAAAATCTTAAATGATTTTCCATCGAGATAAAAATCATCCCGTATCTCAAATCGTGTCATATTCTTACCTTCTGACAACTAAAGTTTACGCTTTCATTTGTTGATATAGTAAATATAACTCAATATCTTACATTTGTCAATAGGTTTTCACGATTTTTTTCATTTTTACTAATTTTTACAAAAAAAATTATAAAACCTTACTATCTCAAGAAATAATATCATCTTAATTGACATGTATAAAGATGTAAGAAATTCTATTAATTTCTATGTAAATTAACCTTATAGCCTATTATTCTAATTTTTTTATTCAAAAGGCTACTATTCTTTCCAGTTTTATGGTAAAATCTTTAACGGAGAAGGAAAATCGAGGTGAAAATATGGCAATTCCAAAGTATCAATATATTAAAGATGAGTTAAAGAACAAAATCATTTCTGGTCAATTTGCCAGTGGAGATAAATTCTACACGGAAGCTGAATTGATTGCAATGTATGATGTAAGTTCTATCACAGTTGTCCGCGCCTTAAACGACCTTGCCAAGGATGGCTATATTGTCCGTCAACAAGGAAAGGGTACATTCGTTTCACGCGCACGTAAACACAAACTCGTAGAGTTTTCAGATGTAGAAGTTTTTGAAACTAAAGATGATAAAGTTACCGTCCTTTCTATTGAGCGTGGAAACAAACTAAGCTACTTAGAAAAACTTGGACTACGCGGAGATCAGTTCTACTACAAGATTGAACGCGTACGCGAAACAGGTGGTGTTGTGTACATCTACCATACATCTTACATCCCAGAACAATACGTCAACGCAAATTATCCAAATCTTGAATATTATAGCTCTATCTATAACCGTTTCAAATTGGATTACCACATTCACATGAATGATGAACATTTTGAAGAAATCAATGAAATAGCATTTCCAACTCCAGAACATGTGGCTTCGGTCCTCGGAGTCGATGAACAATTCCCAACCGTTTTACAAACCAAGACTACTAAACTAGAGTCTACTGGTCAAGTTCTCGCTTACAGCGAAACATATAAACGAGCGGATTACTACAAAATCAAATTCATTTCATGTGACCGTGATCACTAAGAAGAAAGCCTGAGCCTTGCTTGGGCTTTTTCTATGCTTATTATATGACATTAAAAATGTATTTTCTATATGTCAATTAAGATAGACTAAATTTGTTTAAATTTTACTAAAATATAGGTCATTTTTATCAAAAGTACTTGAAGACAAAATAAAAATCGAAGTTCTTCTACTCCTATAAATAGAGTAATAGAAATTCGATTTTTATTCTAATTATCCTAATCCAAGACGTTCAAAGATATCATCCACTCGTTTAGTGTAATAAACTGGGTTGAAAATTTCATCGATTTCTTCTTGTGTGAGGCGTGAGGTCACTTCTGGGTCTGCTTCAAGAAGTGGTTTAAAGTCTACTTGGTTGTCCCAAGAGTAGGCTGTTTTTGGTTGCACCAAGTCATAGGCTTGCTCACGGGTCATGCCTTTTTCAATCAAGGTCAACATAGCGCGTTGGCTGAAAATCAAACCAAATGTCGAGTTCATGTTGCGGATCATGTTTTCTGGGAAGACTGTCAAGTTTTTGACGATATTTCCAAAACGGTTGAGCATGTAGTCAATCAAAATGGTCGTATCTGGTGTGATGATGCGCTCAGCTGATGAGTGAGAGATATCACGTTCGTGCCAGAGAGCAACATTCTCATAGGCCGTAATCATGTGACCACGAATAACACGCGCAAGACCCGTCATGTTCTCAGAACCGATAGGGTTGCGTTTGTGAGGCATTGCTGATGAACCTTTTTGACCTTTGGCAAAGAACTCTTCCACTTCGCGTTGTTCTGATTTTTGAAGACCACGGATCTCCGTCGCCATACGCTCGATTGAAGTCGCGATGCTAGCAAGAACCGCAAAGTACTCAGCGTGAAGGTCACGAGGAAGGACCTGTGTAGAGATTTCTTGAGCACGGATACCCAATTTGTCGCAGACGTATTTTTCAACGAATGGTGGGATGTTGGCAAAGTTACCCACCGCACCAGAAATCTTACCAGCTTCCACACCAGCAGCCGCATGCTCGAAACGCTCGATGTTGCGCTTCATTTCGTTGTACCAAGTCGCAAGCTTGAGACCAAAAGTCGTCGGCTCAGCGTGCACCCCGTGGGTACGACCCATCATGATGGTGAACTTGTGTTCTTTCGCTTTGTCAGCGATGATGTTGGTGAAGTTTTCAAGGTCACGACGGATGATGTCGTTGGCCTGCTTGTAAAGGTAACCATAGGCCGTATCCACCACGTCGGTAGAAGTCAAACCATAGTGGACCCACTTGCGCTCTTCACCAAGAGTCTCAGAAACCGCACGCGTGAAAGCCACCACATCGTGGCGAGTCTCCTGCTCAATTTCCAAAATACGGTCGATGTCAAAGTCCGCTTTCTCGCGAATCAAAGCCACATCTTCCTTAGGGATTTCTCCCAACTCAGCCCATGCCTCATCAGCCAAGATTTCCACCTCAAGCCAAGCACGGTATTTATTTTCTTCACTCCAAATATTCGCCATTTCAGGGCGAGAGTAACGGTCGATCATGTTTAATTTTCCTTTCTTTGTTTACAATTAGGAAGTCCGTAGTTCGTATTCAGTTTTAGTGAATACAACTTTTTCTCCTTGATTCTTATCTATTCAATAGGAATAATTATATGGTAGATTATGCGTTATAAAAATTATAATCTACATTTTCACTTAATCTTTTTTAATCCTAGTATTTTAGCTAATAAAATTCTAATATCCCAATCTTTATCCAAATCCCAAATTATCTGTTTATCAATCATTCTAGATTTTTTAAACAAATCAATAACATCACCTTCAAACACATAATATGGTTTAGCTAACTGAAATCCATATTCTTTTAATTTTTCAAATTGGGACGGTTCATCAAAAATGAATCTAATTTTGTCTTCGAAAAGATCATAACTTCCTCCCCATTGATTAGTAAGCTTTTGACAAATGTTCTCAATATTTTTCTCAAAAGCTATTTGGAAGGCAGTTTCTTTTTCAAATAAAGGACTATTGTCCAAGTTTTCTAAATAAGAGATTGTTCTATCCCAACAAATATCAATATTGTTAATTAACTCAGTTTGTTCAATATCTTGCTCTAATATAAATATAGTCAACCATAGAATTGGTGCATCTTCAATATTTTCAAGAATCTTTTCATCAATATAACATTCATCCTCAATAAATTCTAAAATTTCTTCTGCATGATATGATAAACTGTTTACAAAATATTTCCTAATATTCCCAGATAATCTTTCACCACAAGCATTATATTTTTCTAACACAGCGACTAATCTATCATATAATTGTAAATCACTAGCATTTTGTAAATCCAGAGACTTTAATGATGGACCATCTTCATAATCCATTTCATGATTATATTTTTTTTGACAAAGTTTCAAAATATAAGTTCGAACTGTTAAATCTCTCAAATATGGTGTCACAGAATACCCAATTTCTCGACGATAATTCAGATTATATTTTCCCTTATTTTCAATTAATTTTCTATCATTTGTTACAAAATATATATCTTGACTAGCTTTATNTAACAACTCATTAATAAATGAATCAGTAAATTCTTCAGGTAAATTTTCTGGAACTGCGAAAGAATCTTTTATTTTCTCTAGTTCAGATTTTAAATTTTGATAAATATTTTTAATTTCAATTAATGTACTATTTATGGAAATGCGATTTTTAGAATCACTATTTAAACATTTTTCAACAAGGTCATCTAGTTCAAAAAGAAATGGATAGTAATCACTAATTAATGGGTAACTCTTTCCATGAGGGTTACTTTTTGTAAAACACTCATTAATAATCAATCCAAAAGCGAAAACATCCACTGCACTAGTGATAGTAGTTGCATTACCTTTATTTTTTTGCTCAGGTGCTAAATAATTCCTATTGTTTAGTAAATCGTTTGCTTGTGTTAAGTTGGAATCCTTGAAATGTGCAATTCCAAAATCAGTTAAAACTAGAGTATTATCCTTTATTAAAATATTTTCTGGCTTTATATCTCTATGAATTATTCCTTTATCATGAGCATCTTTTATAGCCTTGGATAATTGAATTAAATAATTTAATCTTTGTTCTGGTGAATAACTTTCAGATTCATCTATTACATCCCGAAGATTTTTGGGGAAATAATCCATTACTGCATATAAGAATTGAGCTCTTTGTCCGTCATTCGGATATTCTCCATATAACTGATACTTAATAATATTTTCATGATTATATTGTGAACAAAATTCAATATCATTTTTTAATCTCTCAATTTTCGCCCTATTTGCACGTCCTCCAGAAGTTGGTAGTTTCATAATTTTAACCGCTTTTTCAATACCGGTACTATCATTTGTCAAAACTACTACACCCTGACCTCCTTGACCTAAAATTTCTATGAAACTATAATCAATAGAGCCCAAAACCTCATCAATTTTAAACTGATTTTTAAGACAATCAATCTGCTCATCCGTTAAAACCATAATTCCTCACTTCTGCTAAAGTAATTCCATGATTACTCAAACTCCTCTTCCCCAAACTCAACCACACTATCTGGAACATCACTAAACAAAGTCACATGTCCCATCTTGCGGTTGTGCTTCGCTTCTATTTTACCATACAGGTGGAGGTGGGCGCTTGGATTTTCTGTGACATATTTTTCAGCAACCTCGACATGCTGACCGAGAACATTGAGCATGACGGCAGGCGCTTGGAGGTGGATTGCTGGAAGTGGTGCTCCAAGAACGCCCAAGATATGGGTATCAAACTGTGAAAAGTCACAGGCCTCGATTGAGTAGTGACCTGAGTTATGTGGACGTGGGGCGATTTCATTGACGATGATGTCATCAGCAGTTGCAAACATTTCCACGCAGAGGGTTCCAGACAGGTTAAGCTGTTCTGCAATTCGCACTGCCATGGCTTTGGATTTATCAGCTAGACTCTCTGAAATGCGGGCTGGTACAATGGTTTTAGAAAGAATGTTGTTACGGTGGATATTTTCCTGTACGGGGAAAACCGTCACGTCCCTGCCATTTCCAGACACGATAACAGAGATTTCAAGGTCGAAGTTGACAAATTCTTCCAAGACACAGTCTGCTGAATCAGCCAGTGCATAGGCTTCTTCCAAATCTTCTGCTGAACGAATGACCTTTTGACCATGGCCGTCGTAACCACCTGTCGCAGTCTTGAGGACATAGTTTTTGGACAGGTCGATCTCCGCCAAGTCTTGACTAGAATTCACAACCTTGTAGGGTGCCACAGTGACTTGAGCCTTGTTTGACAAAAAGTCCTTTTCAAAAATCCGATTTTGGGAAATGCGGAGCAGGTCGGTTCCTTGAGGAAGTTGACCATCCTTGATGACAGCATCCAAACCGTCAGCATCGACATTTTCAAACTCATAGGTGAGGACATCGCAACGCTCAGCCAACTGACGGAGGGCATCCACATCGTTATAAGGAGCCACGATGATTTCCGCCACACGAGAGGCCGGGCAATCCAGCGCAGGATCCAGCGCAATGACCTTGTGCCCCATGTAGATAGCAGAAATGGCCATCATCTGCCCTAGCTGACCGCCACCGATAATTCCGATTGTTTTAGATGAGCTCATTCGTTGACTCCTCTGCGATTTTTCCTTGTTCTTCTGCGAAATCTGCCAAAGCTGTCGCGATAGCCTGATCCTCTACTGAAAGAAGACGGAGGGCGAAGAGAGCCGCATTTGTCGCACCAGCTTCACCGATAGCCATTGTCGCAACAGGCACCCCACCCGGCATCTGAACGATAGAATAGAGTGAATCCACTCCACTAAGAGCACGAGATTTGACTGGCACACCAATGACTGGAAGGGTTGTTTTAGCTGCTACCATACCTGGTAAATGGGCTGCACCACCTGCACCTGCGATGATGGCCTTGATACCACGGCTACGAGCTTCCTCCGCATGTCTGAACATGAGGTCTGGAGTACGGTGGGCAGAGACAACCTTCTTTTCGTAGACTACACCGAAGCGATCTAGAACTTCTGCTGTTTTTTGCATGGTTGCCCAGTCGGATTTTGAGCCCATGATGATGGAAATAATTGGTTTAGTCATGATTCTTCCTCCAACTAATTCAATGTGTTATATAATTTCGAAAGTTGTTTTTGTAAACTTTCTTTAAACAAAACATCAAATTTGATACTCTTTTCATTGAATACTTGTCTGAACTCTTCGTAGTCAACAGGATCTTCAATTATAGAGTCTCTATTTTTAATATACTCAATTATAAATTCAGTTAACTCGTTATATGGTTCATCTATTCTAAATTCTTCATCAAGTAAAAATTTTATAGTATCATATTGCTTTCTTGAATACATAACAGTTTCGGGTGGATTATTTATGTCTAATTTAGAAAATTCTTCAAGATAGGATTGATAAAAATCATAAAGTTTCTCATACCTAAATATTATAATTTTATCTGACCTATCTTTGTAGAATGATTTCATTGAAAACATTGCTTGACAAATAGCAATTAGAGCAGTTAAAAAACTAGTGATAATTGCTATATTTTCTGTCGAAAAATTCATGAAAAATCTCTTTTCTGGTTTATTTTATCGCCTTGCTTCCGATATCGGTTCGGTAAAAGAGGCCTTCTGTGTTTTGTTTGTTGAGTTCGCTGTAGATAGTGTTTTGACCGTCTTTGACGGTATCTGCTGTAGTGACGAGCATATAGACACGTCCACCGTTTGAGAGCAGTGCTCTGCTATTTTCCGCAAACTTAGCCCCTGCATAGTAGGTTATAATGTCGCCATCGGTTTTGGCTGGCAACTTGACACCTTTTTCATAGTCTAGAGGGTACCCATTGGATGCGACAACTACACCAAGTGTCACACCCTTGTCCGTCCAAGTGATGGCTGGTTCTTTACCTTCCAAAATATCAGTAATATTTTGTGCAAAGTCAGATGTCAAACGAGGCAAGATAATCTGAGTTTCAGGATCTCCAAATCGAGCGTTGAACTCGATGACCTTGGGGCCATCAGCTGTCAAGATAAGACCTGCGTAAAGGACACCCAGATAAGAGCGACCTTCTTTAATCATCCCTTCAAGGACTGGCTTGACAATGGTGTCAACCGCTGTATCAACTACACTCTGTGGTAAGTGTGGAACTGGCGCATAGGCACCCATCCCACCAGTGTTAGGCCCCTTATCGCCATCATAGGCACGTTTGTGGTCTTGCGCTGTCGGCATGATATAGAACTTGTCGCCATTGACAAAGGCAAAGAGTGAAAATTCCTCTCCTTCAAGGAATTCCTCAATAACTACACGCGCGCCTGAGTCACCAAATTTATTGTCTAAAAGCATCTCGTGAGCGGCTTCTACTGCTTGCTCGACTGTCTCAGCAACGACAACACCTTTCCCAAGAGCCAAACCATCCGCCTTGACGACGATTGGAGCGCCTTTCTCCTCGATATAAACCTTAGCTGCCTCGAAATCTGAGAATGTGCCATAGGCTGCTGTCGGAACGCCGTATTTGACCATGATTTCCTTGGCAAAATCCTTGGACCACTCCAGCTCCGCTGCCAATCTTGTCGGACCAAAGGCTTTGAGACCAGCTGCATGGAAATTATCCACGATACCAGCAGCAAGGGCGTCATCTGGCCCGATAAAGGACCAAGCAATATCGTTGGCCTTTGCAAAGTCAATCAACTTAGAATGTTCGGAAATAGAGATATTTACCAATTCCAAACCATCCAGAGTCATCCCATCATTCCCAGGAGCAACAAAAACCTTTTCTACCTCTTTTGAATCAAGCAACTTCTTAGCAATCGCATGTTCACGACCACCCGAACCGACAATAAGTAGTTTCATCTCACAACCTCTTTTACGAATTATTTACTAATATTATATCATAAATGTTCGTTTTAATCTTGTTTCACTCCGCGTTTTTACGCAAAAAAGGAAAGAAACTGTTTTCTTCCCTTTACCTTCTTAATGTCTAAAATGTCTCACGCCTGTGAAGACCATGGTCAAGCCGTATTTATCCGCAGCTTCGATAGATTCTTGGTCACGGACGGACCCACCTGGCTGGATGATAGCCTTGATACCTGCTTTGGCGATTTCTTCCACGTTATCCGCAAATGGGAAGAAGGCATCCGAAGCAAGCACAGCACCGTCAAGGCGGTCTTTGGCTTGGTCAATGGCAATACGAACGGAAGCCACACGGTTGGTTTGACCAGGGCCCACACCAAGTGTCATGTGGTCGTTGGTCACGATGATACCGTTGGATTTGACATACTTGATGGCTTTCCAAGCGAACTCAAGTGCTATCGCTTCTGTCTCTGTTGGTTGGCGTTTGGTTACCACTTCCCAGTCAGCTGGGCTTTCTTTGACCACGTCTTGGTTTTGCACGAGAAGTCCACCAACCACGCCTGTGTATTCTGCTTCCACTTCGCTAGCCTCTTGAGCAGCAAATGGCAAGGAAAGGATACGCAAGTTTTTCTTTTTATTGGTCAAAATAGCTAGCGCCTCATCCGTATAACTTGGTGCGATGATGATTTCCAGGAAAACGCCATGCATCTTCTCAGCTGTCGCAGCATCCACCTCACGGTTAAGAACAACGATACCACCAAAGATAGACACTGGGTCAGACTCATAAGCGTAGTCCCAAGCAGTCTCGATATCATCAGCCTGACCGATTCCACATGGGTTCATGTGTTTGAGAGCCACAACGGTTGGACGTTCTTTGAAATCACGGATGATACGGATAGCAGCATCAGCGTCACGAATATTGTTGAATGACAATTCCTTACCGTTAAGCTGTTTGGCTGAAGCAATTGAGTAATCAGTCGGCAAAGCTTTCTGGTAAAAGTCCGCGTCTTGTTGAGGGTTCTCACCGTAACGCATAGCTTGTTTGAGGTCATAGGTCAAAGTGAGCTTTTCAGGTTTGCTTTCTCCGACTTGAGCTGTGAAATACTCTGCAATCAAGGCATCATAAGCCGCTGTATGACGGAAAACTTTGGCTGCCAAACGTTGACGCGTTTCGTAAGTCGTTTCACCATTGGCTGACAAATCGTCCAAAACCACTGTATAGTCAGCAGGGTCTACCACAACCGTCACGCTGGCATGATTCTTCGCTGCTGAACGAAGCATAGATGGCCCGCCGATATCGATATTCTCCACCGCATCAGCATAAGTCACATCTGGTTTGAGAATCGTTTCTTTAAAGGGATAGAGATTGACCACTACAAGGTCAATGAGCTCGATTTGATTGTCTTTGGCTGCTTCCAGGTGACTATCCAAATCACGACGAGCGAGGAGCCCACCGTGGATATTTGGATGAAGGGTCTTAACACGACCATCCATCATTTCTGGAAAACCAGTCACATCATCGATAGCAATGGTGTCCACCCCAGCAGTATCAAGGGCAACCTTGGTTCCACCAGTCGAGATAATCTCCCAACCAAGTTTTTTGAGTTCTTGGGCAAATTCAACAATGCCCACTTTGTCTGAGACGCTGATTAAGGCTTTTTTCGTCATTCTATTCCTCTTTCTTTAAGTCCAAGCGCATAGCGACTTCGTTATTTTCTTCTATAAATCCTGTTTCCTGAAAACCAAGACTAGTCAGCAGGTGCTTCATTTTTTCATTTCCAATCACATAATCTGCAATAATATGATTGCAAGTGATATCCATCTGAGCCTTTTTGATCAGAACTTCCACAGCTTTTCGTCCATAACCTCTTCCTTGGTACTGCTGGCCAATCATTATCCGCCAGATAAAGTATTCCGCTTCATCCTTATCTATTTCCAACAGGAGAAAACCAACTACAAGCTCATTCCAATAAATTGCCATTGGAAACACATCCCCATTCTCTCGGTAGAGCCATGCGTCAGCTAAAGAGCGTACATTTGGAGACACGAAACGTGCTCGTTCATCAGCTTCAGATATTTTCAAATCCAGCACTGCCTGAAAACTGCTCTCATCTACTAATTTTATCTCAATCATTTTTTCTCCAAGCAATATTGCACAATCAAAACTTGATTTACTTCTTATCTTCTCCCTACTCCCAAACTATCCAGCACCTCCGGATACAACTTGTACTCCGCTTCATGAATACGTTCTTCAAAGCTGGCTATGGTATCATCAGCCAGCCGTGGCACACGCACTTGTTTGATAACCTTTCCTGTATCCACACCCGAATCCACCCAGTGAATGGTCACACCAGACTGATCCACGTCAGCATTCCAAGCATCCTCAATCCCATGAGCTCCTGGAAATTCTGGCAAGTAGGCTGGGTGAATGTTGATAATCCGACCTTCATAAGCCGCCAATAAGGTTGGCCCAACGATTTTCATGTAGCCTGCTAGGCAAATCAAGTCAATCTGATGTTCTTCCAAGAGTTCGACAAGGGCTGCTTCGTAGTCTGCCTTGCTCTCAAACTCCTTGAGTTCAAAAGCATAGGACAGAACACCGAACTGCTCTGCACGCTCAAGCACATAGGCATTACGATGGTCTGAAAAGACAAACTCCACTGGAAATTCTTCAGCAATCACCTGAAAATTTGAGCCATTACCAGAGGCAAAAACCGCTATTTTTTTCATTTGATGATGACACTTTCATTTTCTTTCTTGACGATGCGACCAATTTCATAGACTGGTTCATCCAACAATTCCTTGACACGACTTACATTTTCAGACTTAACTGCCAGCATAAGTCCCACACCCATATTGAAGATTTCAAACATTTCTTCGTGTTTGATCTGACCGTATTTCTCAAGAGCTTTGAAAATCGGTAAAACTGGAACCTTGTCTTCATCAATCTCTGCAGCTAGGTCATCTGCAAACATGCGAGGGACATTCTCAATAAAGCCACCGCCTGTGATGTGGGCAATGCCGTTGACCAACCCTTCCTTGATGAGCGGCAAGACAGCCTTGACATAGATACGAGTCGGCTCAAGAAGAACTTCCTTGAGTTTCTTGCCTTCCAATTCTGGCAGGACTTCCTCACCTGTGTAATCCGCAAAGACACGACGGACGAGAGAGTAACCATTGGAATGAATCCCACTTGAGGCAAGTCCGAGAAGAACATCTCCCTCTGCCACTCTTGAACCGTCTATGATTTGAGATTTTTCAGCTACGCCGACTGCAAAACCAGCCAAGTCGTAGTCATCTTCGCCATACATACCAGGCATTTCAGCCGTTTCCCCACCGATGAGGGCAGCACCTGCCTGCACACAACCTTCTGCCACACCAGCAACCACTTGTTCTAGCTTAGCTGGTTCATTCTTCCCTGTCGCTACGTAGTCAAGGAAATAGAGGGGCTCCGCACCTGCAGCGATGATATCATTGACACACATGGCTACACAGTCCTGACCAATAGTATCGTGCTTGTCGTACTTAATAGCCAGCATGAGTTTGGTTCCGACACCGTCAGTTCCTGAAATCAAGACAGGCTCTTTAACCCCAGTCTTTGAAAGGTCAAACATACCACCAAAGCCACCAAGAGCTCCCATGACACCTGCACGCTCCGTACGAGCCACGTGCTTTTTAATCCGTTCAACAACTTCATAACCCGCTTCAACATCCACACCCGATTGGGCATAAGCATTTTTATTTGTCATTTTGTCTCCTCTTCCTTTCCTTTAATGGAGAATCTTTATCCGTCTATTTGTAAAAACTGGTCTTTTCTTCCAAACTTCTACGATAGTCTTCTTCGTAGTCGTAGAGAGGTGTTGGGTAGTCACCGTCAAAGTAAGCGACACAGAGACCACCATTTGGCGCATCTGTTTCAATCCCAATCGACTCAATCAAGCCATCAATTGAAAGATAAGTCAGACTGTCCGCACCAATGATTTGGCGCGTTTCTTCGACCGTATGATTAGCTGCAATCAGCTCCTGACGGGTCTGGATATCAATCCCGTAGAAACATGGATAAGCTAGCGCTGGACTGCCAATAGCAACGTGAACCTCAGTTGCACCCGCTTCTTTCAAGAGCTGAACAATCCGACGAGAGGTTGTTCCACGTACAATAGAGTCATCAATCATAACCACACGCTTGCCTTTTACAACGCCTGAAACAGCAGAGAGTTTCATCCGCACCCCTTGCTCCCGCAATTCTTGAGTCGGTTGGATAAAGGTACGTTGGGTGTATTGGTTTTTGATCAGACCCATTTCATTTGGCAAACCGGATTCTTCCGCAAAGCCCATGGCTGCGCTGAGTGAAGAATTGGGCACACCGACCACGATATCCGCCTCGTGCTTGAATTCACGCGCCAATTGGGCACCCATACGTTTGCGAGCCGTATGGACATTGACACCGTGGATATTAGAATCAGGGCGGGCAAAATAGATATACTCCATAGAACAAATCGCGAGCTGAGTATCATCCGTATAGCTATCATACTGGATGCCCTTGTCATCAATGATCACAATCTCACCTGGCTTCAAATCACGAATCCACTCTGCACCAATAACCTCAAAAGCACAGGTTTCAGAGGAAACGACTACTGCTCCGTTGGCCATTTTCCCGATAGAAAGCGGACGGAAACCATTTGGGTCAAGAGCCGCAATCAACTTATCTTCAAATAGCAAGATATAAGCAAAGCCGCCTTTGACAAGGCTGAGCGCTTCCTTGATTTTTCCCATTAAGTTCGGATTATGACTCCGACGAATGAGATGAGCCAAGATTTCCGAGTCCGAAGTCGCACTGAAAATCGCTCCTCTTTGTTCCAGTTCTTTCTTGAGAGAGGCTGCATTGGTCAGATTTCCATTATGAGCCAATCCAAACTGCATATCGTGAAAACGGAAGAGGAAGGGCTGAATGTTATCTACAGAAGCTTCGCCAGCAGTCGCGTAACGAACATGCCCAATCGCACCAGCTCCTGTCAATTTATCTAAGTTAGCAGGATTTCTGAAGACTTCTGATAGAAGACCCATATCGCGATGCCGCTGTAGTTTCCCTTGGTCATTGGAGAGGATTCCTGCCCCCTCTTGACCACGGTGCTGAAGACTGTGGAGTCCAAAATAGGTCAATTTAGCAGCATCTGGATGTCCCCAGATACCGAAAACACCACATTCTTCATTAAGAGATTTTACTTCGTATGTCATTTTATATACCTAATTTTTATTTGTGTAGCACCAAGAGCTAAATCTACATGACTTTTACATTACTGATACTATCTATTAGAAAATCTGTAAGTCTTATTTTCCAGTAAAGTATTTAACCGCCGACGTAAACAGGTGCTGGTCTTTATTTCCTGGGATATTTTGGAAAAGACCATCCTCATAACGTTCTGAGTGTCCCATTTTACCAATGATTTGGCCGTTCTTGCTAGTAATTCCCTCTATAGCATTTACAGAACCATTTGGATTGTACTTAGAATCCATACTTGGTTTGCCTTCGAAGTCCACGTATTGGCTGAAAATTTGTCCATTGTCACGGAGTTCCGCAAATTCCTCAGCCGTCACGACAAATTTCCCTTCACCGTGTGAAACAGGAATAGCGTGGATATCGCCCACTTGCACCGCAGCTAACCATGGTGAGTTGGTATTGGCAATGCGAGTTTCTACCATCTTGGCCACGTGTTGGTTGGCATCATTGTAGAAGAGGGTTGGGCTAGTACTTTTGGCATCTTCAAAGTTTCCGTATGGAAGAAGACCTGATTTGACCAAGGCCTGGAATCCATTACAGATACCGATAATCAAGCCACCACGGGCGATAAAGCTATCAATAGCTACACGGACTTTTTCATTGAGCAGAATATTGACAATGAACTTGGCTGAACCATCTGGTTCATCCGCAGCTGAGAATCCACCGGCAAAGAAGAGAATGTTAGCCTTGCCGATGTTGTCAACCATAGTTTCGACTGACTTGACAATAGCCTCTTCATTCAAGGTCACAAATGGCACCAAGTTGACCTCTGTACCTTCTTTCTCAAAGGCCTTAGCTGAGTCATATTCTGAGTTGGTTCCCGGAAATACTGGGATATAAACCACCGGTTTTTCAACTTTTTCTTTAGCTTGGATTACTGTGTTAGTAGCGACAGCTGGAACTTCTACTAGTTCTTTGGCTTGGGCAAATTCTGTTGGGTAAACTTCTTCCAGTTTTCCTTGGAAGGCACTGTCAAGCTTGTGTCCATCTAGCTTCACACCGTTGACAAGGAGTGTAAAGTCTGCTTTCGTTTGACCGATTCTCTCTACTCCAGCAATTTCTTCAGGAGATGTAAAGACAAATCCACCCAATTGAGCTGTCAAAGCTGTCTCAAGTTCAGGCAAGATCACCTCTGCACCGATATGATTTCCAAAAGTAGCAAGTGCCAAACTTTCAAGCACACCACCGTATTTAACAGCTGAAGCTGCTGTTACTTTGTAAGCCTTTTGAAGGGCTTCAAACTGAGCAAAGTTTTTCTTAATTAAGGCAAAATCAATCTCTGCAGCAAGAGCTTGACCTGGGATGTAGTAGATGTTTTCCCCAGCAACTTTAAATTCTGGAGAGAGCACCTTACGGCTATCTGCTGTTGTCACTCCAAAAGCAACCAAGGTTGGTGGTACGGTCAATTCTTCAAAGGTACCAGACATAGAGTCCTTACCACCGATAGATGGCAAGCCAAGCTGAATCTGAGCTTCGATGGAGCCTAGGAGAGCTGCCACTGGCTGACCAAAACGCTCAGCTTGTTTGTCCATGCGCTCGAAGTACTCTTGATAAGAGAAGCGAGCCTTAGACCAGTTGGCACCCGTAGCAACCAATCGAGCAGTTGCTTCGATCACCGCATAGGCAGCACCGTGGTATGGAGACCATTCTGCTACATATGGATTGAATCCTTGAGCTATGACAGACGCAGTGTGAGTCACTCCGTGTTGAACTGGCAACTTCTGCACAGAAGCCTCAGTTGGTGTGAGTTGGTAGCGACCGCCAAGTGGGTGATTAACCGTAGAGCGTCCAACAGAACAGTCAAAGATAGTCTGTAATCCTTTTTGACTCGCATGGTTGAGGTCAGATAAAACCGTAAGGGTATCTGCTTCAAGTGTGTCAGCAGATGTTTGACGTTCTTCTGGAAGTTTAGCATCCTTGTCTACAACCTTGGCATCAACGACTACGCGCACACCGTTTGTATCAAGGAAACGACGTTCCAAGTCCACGATGGTTTCACCATTCCAGTGCATGACTAGATTTGGTTTTTCAGTCACTGTCGCCACCACAACAGCATCAATATTCTCTTTGTTACATTCAGCAACGAAGGCATCCACATCCTCAGGACGAACCACCACAGCCATCCGTTCTTGAGATTCAGAGATAGCAATTTCTGTGCCATTCAAGCCCTGGTATTTAAGAGGCACCTTGTTAAGGTCAATTTCCAGACCGTCTGCTAATTCACCGATAGCCACACAGACTCCACCAGCACCAAAGTCATTAGATTTCTTGATAAGACGAGTGACATTGCCATTACGGAAGAGGCGCTGAATCTTACGTTCTTCGATGGCATTCCCTTTTTGAACCTCAGCTCCAGCAGTTTCCACAGACTCAACCGTTTGAACCTTAGAAGAGCCCGTCGCACCACCGACACCATCACGTCCAGTCTTACCTCCAAGGAGGATAATGACATCACCCGCTTCCGGTTTTTCACGGACAACATTGCCCTTAGGAGCCGCTCCGACAACAGCACCAAGCTCCATGCGTTTAGCTACAAAGCCTGGGTGGAAATATTCACGAACGTAGGTCGTTGCAAGTCCAATCTGGTTACCGTATGAAGAATAACCATGGGCCGCTGTTTTAGAAATGACTTGTTGTGGCAATTTCCCAGCGCGAGTTTCTGAAATCGGTGCGGTAATATCTCCAGCACCTGAGATACGCATGGCTTGGTAAACATAAGAACGACCTGATAATGGGTCACGAATGGCTCCACCAATACAGGTAGCAGCACCACCAAATGGCTCAATTTCTGTCGGGTGGTTGTGGGTTTCATTCTTGAACATGAGGAGCCAAGGTTCCTTGACACCATCAACGTCCACTTCGATCTCGACCGAACAAGCATTGATTTCGTCTGACACTTCCATGTCATCCAAACGACCATTGATACGCTCATAACGACCGAAAATAGTCGCCATATCCATCAAGGTTTGCGGTTTTTCAGAACGCCCCAACTCATCACGCATGGCAATATACTTGTCATATGTTGACTGCAATTGTTTTTGGAATTTCGATGCTGAGAAATCAATCTGTTTCAACTCAGTCTCGAATGTTGTGTGACGGCAGTGGTCAGACCAGTAAGTGTCCAAAACTTTGAGCTCTGTTTCCGTCGGCACGCGCCCGATTGACTTGAAGTAGTCTTGGATAAAGAGCAAATCATCCACTTCCATAGCCATCCCTTGCTCGGCCTTGTAGCGGGCAAAGTCTTCTGCTGTATAGCTTTCAAAGAAAGTCAATTTGGGAATAGTCTTGTCTGACTCTGAAAATTCCTGCTTGGCAATCCCAGTCGTGATGTCCTTGAAACGAGAATCAACTGGATTGAGCAGGTAGTTCTTGACCGCTTCCAACTCAGTCGCATCAATATCTTTATTGACTAAGTACAGTTGGGCTGTGTTGACTGTCACGTCACTCGAACTTCCCAACAAAAGCAAGGCTTCTTGCGAAGAAGCTGCACGCTGGTCAAACTGCCCTGGCAGGCTTTCAATAGCAAAGAAAGCATAGTTGGTAAGATCCGCCTGCACAGCCGCTTCGTCCAAAACATGGTCTGTCACCTGCTCAGAGAAAATGTGTTTCTCTGCAGGTGCAAACAGGTCCTCTGCCAAGTCAAATACATCATACACTTGCACGATACGAATACTTTTCAAAGTTGACAATCCCAAGTTATGCTGGAGTTCTCTCACCAAACTCTCTGACTTGACCTGAAAATCAGCCTTTTTCTCAACAAAAATACGTTTATCCATCAATTCTTATTCCTTTATTTTAGCTCTTGCAATGTTTCCAAACGACCTCTAGGTTGTTATTTTAGTTCTTGCAACTTTTCCCAAACAATCTCGTAAACGTCTGTCAGTTCTCCCAATCCCCTACGGAGTGAAAAGGTCTGGGGGACCTTTTCAGCCTGAGTCCTTTTAGTTGAGAGACGAAGGTTTTCCGTTGCAAACAGATTATTTCAAACCTTGCAACTTCTCCCAGACAACTTCATAAACGTCTGTTAGCTCTCCCAATCCTCTACGGAAAACATCCTTATCCATGTGGTTGCCATCCGCATCCCACAAACGGCAGTTATCTGGTGAAAATTCATCTGCCAAGATAATCTTGCCATCCTTTTCAAAACCGAACTCTAGCTTAAAGTCAATCAACTTAAGTCCAATCTCAGCAAACCAGACTTTCAAAAGTTCATTGATTCGACGAGTTTCTTCCTTCAAGTAGGCGATTTGCTGGTCATCCGCAATCTGTAGAAATTTCACATGCTCGTCATTGATAAATGGATCATCCAAATCATCATTTTTGTAGTAAAATTCAACAATCGGAGTCTCAAACGCGATTCCTTCGTCTACACCAAAACGTTTTGAAAAGGAACCAGCAGTATAGTTGCGAAGCACGACTTCCAAAGGAATAATCTTAACCTTTTTATTGAGTTGTTCCGTGTCCGAAAGTTTCTCCACAAAGTGAGTCGCCACACCAGCCGCATTTAATTTCTCAAAAATAAAAGATGAAATCTGATTATTCAAGACTCCCTTGCCCGCAATCTGCTCCTTCTTGACACCATTGAAAGCAGTCGCCTGATCCTTGTAAGTTGAAATAATAAGATTTTCATCCTCAGTTGTATAGATATCTTTAGCTTTTCCCGAATAGATCAATTGTTTTGACATTTTAAAGTTCGCCTTTCGTATTACTTGAGCACATTCTACCATAAAAAACCTAAAATTACAAGAATTTAGCCGAATAAATAACGTAGTAACTTCTAAAAACATAAAGAAAAAACTGCAAGAAGAATCTTTCTCACAGTTTTAAAATAATTTAACTCTAAAAACACGAACATTACTCTTTGTTTAAAAATTGATCCAAATAATAACGCAGGTAACTTTTCTTGCCCGTAATCATCTGTAGGCGACCTTCCACCCCATATCGAAGTTTTTCAGCCTGCTCCGAAGTTAGATTAGCCTCCGCCTCGATTTTAAAGAAATTCCCTTTTTCAGTCTTAGTAGCTGTCGCATCAATACTTGTAATAGTAGAATCTAGGAAAAGTTGATTCTTGGCATCATAAGTCGTAGTATAGCGAACAGAATCACCGACCTTGATCCTTGCTACATCCTTTGAACTGAGATAAGCTGTAAGTTTGGCTTCCCCTTCTTTTTCCAAGGATGGATAGAGCTGGGCTAGTAGAGCACCTTCTGCAACCATGGTAGAATCACTGGTCTCAGGATTAAGATGAAGCACCCCATCCTCACTCGCCGTAATTTTCCCCTTGTCTAAAAGATTTCCCTGTACCTTCTTACCTGACTCCACCTCCAAGATTTTCTGGTCTAGAAGGGTCAATTCCTGACCAACCTTTGCCAAGTGTTGGGATTTGAGAGACTCCAATTGACTGCTTAAGCCTGACGCATAGGCTTGCTGGGTACCTGAACCTGCATACTGGACACGGTAAGTAGCAAGACTGGATTCTAACTGAGAGAGCTGTGCTTCTACCTGCGCAACTGCTTGTGCCTTAGATTGCGGATTTTCCTCGCCCTGAGACTTGTAGGACTGGTAGAGAGAGTAGGCTAGATTCTGACTGGCCAAGGAAGCACCTGTTTCAATAGCTGACTTAGCTGTCTGGTAATCGCGAATTTTAGCCTCTGTTTGACTGATGAGGGTGCCGATTTCGGCTTGGGTTTGACTAGCTGCTGCATTCTGGGACGCGATGGTCTCATTTTGTTGCGATGTACTAGCCCTAAGACTACCTGCTTGGCTGATGTAGTCACGAAAGGTGGCTTGGTAGCCAAATTTATCCTCCTCTGGAAAGTGGTTCTCCCCTTCTTGCAAGCTCTTTTGCAAATACTCCAATTGCTTTTTTTGATCCTTGAGCATGTCCAACTGACTAGCATAGGCCTCCGCTTGGACACCCTCTGCCCCTTCTTGATATTGAACCAACAGTTCTCCCTTTTTAACCAGCTTATTTTCTTCCAAATGATTGACAAGAATGCGATTGTTGCTAGTTGACTGGATATTTGCAAGGATACGACTAGGCTCGACAGTAGCTCTAGTTGATAAACTTATCTCCTTCTCTGCAAATGTTGCAAAGCCAAGTAAAAACACGAGCAGAAGGGACATGGGTACAATCACCCGACTGGAAAAATTATGGTAACGACGATTATAAAACTCCGCACTTTCTAAAAATTCTGGTTTCATCCTCTCCTCTTTCTAGCTATTCACCAAATGGGCGTAAAAGCCACCCTGTGCAAGTAAATCAGCATGCTTTCCTTCTTCAACAATCTTGCCCTGATCCAAGACAACAACCTTCTCTGTCCGCTCAGCAATGGTCAAACGGTGAGCAATGAAAATCAAAGTCTTGTCTAAAGCCATGAGATTATCAACAATCCGCTTCTCCGTCAAAATATCCAAACTGCTGGTCGCCTCATCCAAAATCAAGACAGGCGCATCTGTCAATAGAGCACGCGCCAAAGCGATTCTCTGCCGTTGACCACCTGAAATTCCTGCTCCATCCGAAGTCAATTCTGTCTGGTAATTCAGGGGCATACGCTCGATATCCTCTCGAATCTCTGCCAACTCAACCGCCCGCAAGATATCTTCCTGTGTCGTCCCCTCCTTGGCTCCCAAAAGAAGATTCTCCAAAATCGTTCCGTTAAAGACATAGGGCTGTTGAGGCAGATAGTTAATATACTGGCGCAGAGTCTTTTTATCAATCTGATTGAGATTGACACCTCCCAGACTAATCTCTCCCTGACTTGGATCGTAAAAATTCACCATCATCTTGGCCAAGGTCGTCTTACCTGACCCTGAAATCCCTACAAAAGCCACCTTAGAGCCTTGGGGAATTGTCAAATTGATATCCGACAAGACGTCTCGACCATAGCCATACTTGTAATAAACCTGCTTGAAGGTCATCTCTCCCTTCATCAAGCTCAAATCCTCAACCGTTTTCTTCTCCTCAAACTCCGAAGCTACCAGATAAACCTCATTCAGACGGTTATTGGCGACCTGCGCTGTCTGAAGTTTGGTTTGTAGGTTGATGATATTTTCCAAAGGATTTGTAAAGTAAACAAGCAAGGTATTATAGGTAATCAACTGCCCTAAACTCATCTTGCCATCCATGACCAGAACAGCTCCCATCCAGAGAATGCCGACATTGAGCAAGAGATGGGCAACTTTTTTCAGAGCCTTTTGCTGACTCTCTGCTCGACTATAGGTAAAGGATTTTTTCAGATAATCCACAAATTCCTTGTCAATCTTTTGGTAGCGTGAACTTTCACTGGTCAAGGACTTGATAGTCTCAATACCGTTGATGTCCTCGATGATAGAAGAAGACAGAACCGCATTGGCTTCCATGGTATCCCGATTCATCTTTTCAAACGGCTTCATAAAGGCAAAGATAATCACTGTATAGATAGGAAGTGCCAATAAAGTCATGAAAAAGAGATTGGTATTTTGTGAAAATAAAACAAGGGAAATAATGACAACCGTTGACACATCTAGGAAAATCGAAAGAATGGTCGAAGCCAGCGCATCGATAATACTGTTAGCATCTGTAAAACGAGACACGATTTCCCCTGTTCTGCGTGTCGCAAAGAAGGACATAGGCAGGTGAAAAATATGCTTGATATAGGATAAAATCACGTCAATCGACAGGCGTTGCCCCAAAACAAGTAAGAGATACTCCTGAGCGTAAGACAAGATCTGCTGAAGAATATAAACAATCACCAGCCCAATAGAAATGATCCCCAGCGTCGAACGCATCTGATCTGGTACATAGGTATCAATGATAGACTGCAGATAATAAGAACCCACAATATTAATCAAGGTTACCAAGAGTGTCGCCAAAACGATATTGGCAATCAAGCCACGCTGCTTCACTAATATAGGGATAAAAGAAAGCAGGCCATTCTTTTGATCCTTATGAGGCTTGTAGTCTGGACTAGGTGCCATAAACAGAGTCACTCCTGTCCATTCTTCCGCAAAACGCTCACGTGGCAGTTTGTTCAATTTCACCCCAGGATCTGGATCGGCAATATGAATGCTATCCTTATCCTGCCCAATCACCACATAGTAGTGGAGTAATTTTCCTTCCTTAAGCACATGGGCAACAAAAGGAAAGGTCAAATCTGGCAAGTCAAAGAGAGTCATATCCGCCTTGATCGCTCGCGTCTCAAAGCCAATCTCCTCTGCCACCTTGACCAAGCCCAAGGCCGTCGTCCCATCCATGGTCGTCTTGGCCAATTCTCGTAAGTGAGCCAAAGAATAATAACTACCATAGTAGCCAAAAACCATGGCTAATGAAGCTACACCGCAGTCCATCTGATCCACCTGCGGACGATAGTGACGTTTCCCAAATTTCATATTCATCTCCTTTTCCTAATACTCAATGAAAATCAAAGAGCAAACTAGGAAACTAGCCGCAGGCTGCTCAAAACACTGTTTTGAGGTTGTAGATAGGACTGACGAAGTCAGTCACATATATACGGCAAGGCGACGTTGACGTGGTTTGAATTTGATTTTCGAAGAGTATAAACTCATCTGATAACAACTATCTTACCCCAATCCCCAAACAAAAACTGGACTTCCTTCCCAAATGCGCCTATCTACCTCCCAACTGCACTTTTCGGATAAAAAATAGGCAGAACAAATGCCCTGCCTAAAATATATATTTATTTCTTTTTCTTCCTAATTCTTTTGTCAATCATGTACAAAACGATAATCGAAAACAGCGGTGGTACAATATAACTCTTTTCACTCATTGTCAGCTGAAATCCCAGAGTTGCTAGTATCTTAAAGATAAAAATATTCATCAAAAATAGAAAAACAAATACTAAAAAATATCCTAAAACCTTCTTCATTTCTTTTATTCAACTTTCCTAATTTCTATAACTATTTTATCAAAAATATATGTAAAACTCTAAATAAACACCTCAACTGCACTTTTTGGGGCAAAAAATAGGCAGAACAAACGTCCTACCTACTAAAAATATGGTATGAAAGGAAATTGATTTTTTACTGTCACCCTAGGCAAGCTTGAGACAAATAAATCATTGATAGCAACCTTTACGACATCCTATTTAAAGTTAATTCAATTTTTAATGTCCCTGCTATTTCTAAGCCACCTCTGGTATGATCTATTCATGGTCAGAATAGATAACACCGTTCTAAATTACGATTCATAGTTACTCCTTTTTTTGATTCGTTACTATAAGACACCTATTCCCTATAGAACGTCTACTGCTTCAAATTTATCCATTCTTTTTTTCTTTACTTCTGTATAAAAGAATGAAGACCATCATAAATAATGCAATCGTGGGTATATTAAGATTATCAAACCAAGTAGGTAAAGATACTTTATTTATGTCAGCTACTAATCTGATGATTATATAAGACATCGAACTAAGTAATACCATGATTTCAGGCAAAACTTTCAATACTGATTTAACGAATTTTTTTAGAAACATAGAAATGCCTCTCTGACTACAATCAGATTATGGTCTATTCGCATAATACCCCAAAGCTGCTCCACCTGCAGGAAGTAATAATCCTTCGATAACAATCAATAAACCTACTTCAACTTATTCACTTTGCTCTACGATTTCAAATTGATTCAAATTTTGCATGTTATACCCCTCTTTAAATAATACTAGCTAAGCCAATAGTGAGTCCCACTAATAAACCTACCATCCCTGAAGCTGATATAATAATAGCCGCAAATTCGTTTGAAAAATTCATTGATTTCTTCACAGTGTTTTATCTTATCTGAAGTAACCCCATGCAGCTAGCCCTACAGCGGATAAACCACCGACAACATACCCTGCAACCTTGATTCCTACTGGAACTGCTACTACCGCTGCAGGAAGTACTCCTCCATCAACTGTTGCTAGTTCTTTTTCTGTCATTGCTGTAAACTGATGATCATTTACTAAAATATTCATTTTAAGTTCTCCTTGTTCTTATTCACTTTTGATTTAAATATTTCTTTTTTATTAATATAATATGTCAATGCTACTAACAAAATACAGCTCTCCAACGATACCTTTTCTAAATTAAATAGAGAATAAATTAATAATATGCTGTAAGCTGTTAAAGCAGATCCTACATATATTTTTTTTAACATTCTATTCATAAAACTTACCCAAAGTTTTATTTTAGATTTTTTCCAACTTGATAAAGACCTGCTCCTAGTATAATAGCCCCTCCTGTTACAGAAAAACCTTTAAACGCAGCTACTCCAAACGCAACTACTAGTGGTGCAATTCCCCCATCCACATTCACCAACTCTTCTTCTGTAAGAGCTACAAAGTTCTGTTCTATTTTGTCAAAATTTGTCATCTTTTTTCTCCTCAATTTGTATATGTTTTTATATGTTTAATGTTTATCCTCTAAGCCACTTAAATAGCCAGATTGGATAAATAACTGAAATAATCATTTCTAATCTCCTTCCTTTTCTTCTTACTTATTTATTCGAAAAAGAATTCGAAAATGTACAACTAAATTAAATTTATTTGAAAAATAATTTAGTAAACCATGGATAGAAAATTGGTAGATACATGAAATAGGCTCCTTCCTTTTCTTCTTACTTATTTATTCGAAAAAAATTTCGAAAATGTACAACTAATTAAATTTATTTGAAAAATAATTTAGTAAACCACGGATAAAAAATTGGTAGATACATGAAATAGGCTCCTTTCCCTCTTACTTATCTATTCGAAAAAAATTTCGAAAATGTACAACTAAATTAAATTTATTTGAAAAATAATTTAATGTACCATGAATAGAAAATTGGTAGATACATGAAGCAAACTCCTTTCTTTTTCCTCTTACTTATCTATTCGAAAAAAATTTCGAAAACGTACAACTAAATTAAATTTTATTTAAAAAATAATTTAATGAACCACGGATACAAGATTGGTAGATACATAAACCAGACTCCTTCCTTTTCCTCTTACCTATCTATTCGAAAAAGAAGTCAAAAAAATAAGAATATCAGAAATTTTTCCGACATTCTTATTGATAAACTTATCCAAGTCTAACAGATATTAGACATTGAGATGTTTTTTAAGGGTTCTTCTGGCTGTCCGTGATACGGGGAAATGCAAACCTTCTAACAAGGTCACTTCTGTGGCAGTCATCTCTTCAATTGCCTGTAAACTGACTAAAGTATTGCGATTGGCATAGACAAAGTAATCTTTTTCAGCCTTGGCAGCGATATCCTTTAGACTACCATAAATAGTCTTGATAGAATGATTGGCATAATAAACCTTGATACGGTGGGATTCCACTGAGGTTTCAAAGGCTAAAATCTCATGGTAGGGCAGAGTAAAGCCCCGTCTTCCCTCAAAACTATAGGTGAAGAGACGCATATTTTCCCTCTTGTCCACTGCCAGTACATAGTCCAGACAGCGCTCCAACTGATGACGGTAATCTTCCTCTGGCTGATCCTTGGAAATAAAATCCAAGGCAGACAAGTGATAGCGAAAAGCTAGAGGCAAGGCCTCCGAGTGTGTGGACACAAAGACAATACTTGTAAAGGGGTCTCGCTCCCGAACCTGTTGAGCAACCTGAAAACCCCGTTCACGCTCTCCATCAATCTCTAAATCTAATAAATAGAGCTGATAATGGTCAAAATACTGAGAATACTTTTCAACATCTCCATAGTTTTTAGCAATATCAATTTCCAATCTCAAATTGCGAGAGCGACCAATATCTAGTAAAGTCTGCTCTATCCGTCCCTGCTGGACTCTATCGTCTTCCAAAACTAAAATTCTCATTCCTCTCCACCTCGTTTCTCATCCTTAAATGGCAATTCTAAATCTTGTCTAAAAGTCGTTTCTCCTAGCTGAGTATCTAAGTTCAAATCATAATGAAAAACCATGTCCTCCAAGGTTGCCAAGCCCAGTCCACTGTGGTTTCCCTTGGTAGAGTAACCCTTTTGACTGAGAATGCTGGGATTCAGTTCTTCTTTCTTACGAGTGTTTTCAATGATAAAACGGACACTCCTATCGCCTGCCAATAAAGCAACCCGAATCTGCGGATTTTCAGCCTCACTGGCTGCCTCTAAGGCATTTGTCGTGAGGATAGAGAGGATACGGATAGCCTCCAACATAGGCAATGCCAGCTCTTCGACAACTCCCACCGTCTCCAAACTAAAATGAATTCCCTGCTTATCTGCCACAATCATGGCTTTTGCCAAGGTATTACGAATGGCTATGTCATGAATATTATGAAGATTAAAGGCCGTGTAATCTGCCTTCCTCAGCTTTTCATTGGTCTTTAGAAAGACATCTTGATAAATGGTAGAAACTTCAGTCATATCTTGATTCGCTATGGCAGGCTCCATACTGGCGACAATCCCTGCAAAATCATGACGGAAACCTCGAACCTCATCATAGAGATGACCCAGCTTATCCACCATTCCTTGCAAGGAACGATTTTCTTCTTCCTGTCTCTGAATGGTCTGCTCATCACGATAAACCTGCTCTAAGTGTCTGATATAAAAGAGCCAGGAGAAAAAGAGAATGAAAATCAGGAGAGAAATGGTCGTGTCAAAGCGAACGTAAAAAGAACTATTTCTATTGGTCATGAACGAAGAGAATATCCTAAATACAGTCAGAGGTAGGATAATGAAAAAACTCTTACGATAGTGGGTTTTAAAAGTATCTGAAAAGAATAAATCCAAATCCAAAGACCAACGCTTCATAATTTTACAACATAGAAAGATTGATAATAAATCAAATATAGATATATATAAAGTAGAAAACGAATCTACGAAACAACAATGCTCACCAGATAATACACGAATCCAAATTGTCAAAAATAAATAACGAATACTTTGAAAGAAGAGAAAAAGATACAGAGAAAGAAAAAGAGATTCCCCTTTTCCCTTGTGCAATACTAATAAAAAAATACAGTAAAAGAAGAGAAGAACTCCTATATGAAATAATTCTCCAAATGTTTGACGAGCAGATAAACTAATTAAAAATATAAGTATCCAATAACGTTTTTTATAAAATTCTGGGGAAATTTGAGCACCCAAATAAATAGTAGGCACCATGGTTGAAACGACTACCAACAGAATATATAGCACAGAAACTAAGAATTCTAAAATAATCATAGAATAAAACGACTCCTAATTTATTTAAGCGAAATAATATTTATCTCCCCGATACAACTCTCTAGTTTTTCATACTTTCTGAAAAACAATACATCCACAAAAGGCTTTAGTTTCTTTTAAAATACAAGAAATCTAAAGCCTCTTGAAAATGATTTGCACGTTTTAATTTTATATTCGTTGTGAAGATTGCTTATCTATTTATTTTACCACAAGAACCTTGTAATATTCATACTTATTTGGCTGTGTAATCTTAATTTTTTGACCATAGAAACCATCGATTTCTTTGTCAAAATAATCTGAAAATCTTGATGGCAATCGTTTCATCTTAAGAACCTCACCAGATTGGTCTGCATATACAAGTAAGTGATAGTGGGTTGTAGCCATACCATCATCAATCAGTACAAAGTAACCTGTTTTGAGCTTACCTTGTCCATTATCTAAATAGTATAGTTTATTGTTATTGATTGTGAAGTTATCCAATCGAAGTCGTACACCTGGGTCTTCTAGATAAAGATCATTGCCAACTTTTTTGATTTCTGATCTAGTTGTCATCTCTGGAAGTGGTAATACTCTACGACCATCTGCTCCAAAGTAATATCGACCTGGTAGATTTTGGAAATTACGAATGACAGCTTTAGGATCAATTTCTTGTCCTTCTTCTTTATTATCTACTAAAGCTAAGGTTGTATTTGCAACCTCATCCCCGTATTTGTCGGAAAACTTCTTGAACTCAGGTTTAATATACCAAGTGTTTTTATCCACGATAACATCAGTAAAGTTATTTCCGTCAAATTTTGCTTTAATCAGATATTCATATCCATCGCCTAAACGGACAATATCATCATCTTTATAAGGGCTATTTTGTAAAGTGAACATATGGCCATCCTTGCTGAGAATATAGCCTGTCCCATCACTAGAATTTACAACTCTATCAGAGGCCATTGCACCTGATTGTTCGAAATAATACCAATTATTATCTATGCACTCCCAACCTGTCTGCATAGAACCACTAAAACGAAGATAATACCATGTAGACCCTTCTTTGTACCAACCTGTACGCATGGCGCCACTATCTTCTAGGGAATACCATGTGCTACCTTCCTTGTACCAGCCAGTACGCATAGCCCCACTATCTGCTAGGGAATACCATGTATTCCCGTCTTTGAGCCAGCCTGTCTGCATTTTACCAGAACCATCGAAGTGATACCAAGAGCCAGCATTTTGTACCCATTTATTTTTAGCTAAGCTTCCATCTTGAGAAAGATTCCAGTCAGCGCCATTTTTAACCCAAGTATCTGCAGCCTGTGCTTGATTGATTGACAAAAGCAGACCAGCACCTGCAAGCAAACCAAGTGTAAGTAGTTTAGATTTTTTCATAGCCATTTCCTCCTATTCTATAGCGAAATGAACATGACTTCCTAGTAGACAAAGCTGTTCGCTTTTTTCGTTTTACTCTGTCAGATAGTTTATTTCACAACAGAAACATTTCCTGTCTTACTATCGATTTTAACAGTTTGACCGTAGAAACCGTCAATTTCTTTATTAAGATAATCTGAAATTCCTGTTGGCAATCGTTTCATTTTAAGAATTTCACCAGATTGGTCTGCATAAACAAGAATATGATAGTGATGATAGCTTGGTCTATCATCAATCAATGCAAAATAACCTGTTTTGAGTTTGCCATTAGCACCATCTAAATAGTATAGTTTATTATTATTGATTGTGAAGCTGGTAGCTCCAAGAAGAAGTCGTACACCCGGATTTTCTAGATAGACATCATTTCCAACTTTTTTAATCTCTGAATAGGTGGTCATTTCTGGTAAATTTGTTACGCGACGACCATCTGCCCCAAAGTAATACCTGTTTGGTATGTTTTGGAAATTTTTCACGACAGCTTTAGGATTAATTTCTTGTCCTTCTTCCGTATTATCTACTAAAGCCAACATCGTATTGGAAACTTTATCTCCATATTTATCAGAAAACTTCTTAAATTCAGGTTTTATGTACCAAGCATTTTTTTCAACAATGACTCCATCTTTTCTATGAATAAGATGATAATCATACCCATCAGACAAAGTAACAATATTTGTGATAATTGTATCATCCGCTTGAGATTGTTCAACCTGACTTGGGAGTTTGGTTAACAGATATCCATCCTTACCAATGACATAACTTTCCCCATCACTGGCTGGAACAGCTCTGTCTGCGACCATTGCACCTGATTTTTCAAAGTAAGACCATTGACCATTTGCAGTTGCCCATCCTGTTGCCATAGCGCCACTGCCTTTGAGGTAGTACCATGTAGACCCTTCTTTGTACCAACCAGTACGCATAGCACCACTATCTGCTAGTGAGTACCATGTGCTTCCTTCCTTGTACCAGCCAGTGCGCATAGCGCCACTATCTGCGAGCGAATACCAAGTGTTACCGTCTTTGAGCCAGCCTGTCTGCATTTTTCCAGAACCGTCAAAGTGGTACCAATAACCATCATTTTGTACCCATTTATTTTTAGCAAGACTACCATCTTGTGAAAGATTCCAGTCAGCACCATTTTTAACCCAAGTATCTGCAGCCTGTGCTTGGTTGATAGACAATAGCAGACCAGCACCTGCAAGCAAACCAAGTGTGAGTAGTTTAGATTTTTTCATAGCCATTTCCTCCTTTATTGAATAGTTATCAAAAAATATTTTTCCATCATAAACATTCTACATAACTCCTAATAATCCTTAAGAGTCAACCAACACCTTCTTTCTATCATCATTGTCCACCCCACACCTTTATGATATACTAAATATAAACATTTTCTTAAAACTTCTACTTTTGGAACATTTTTGGAGGCAAAAATATGCGGTGGGATATTGGTTCAGTTTATAAATACATTCGTAAGTCAAAAGGGATTACACAAAATGAGGTCTGTGGTGACTACATTACTCATTCTAACTTATCTAAGTTTGAAAATAATCATTCTACTCCTAGGTATGATACTATGGAGTTGCTTTTGAGGCAAATTGATATGAGTTTCGATGAATTTCATTATATTTGTCAACATTACCAAATGGATTCTCGTAAGAAATTATTTTCAGAATATTATCAAGTCATTTCTTCACCTAATCTAGAAGAAATGAAGACACTGCTATCAAAATGTCAAATTTATCTAGATGAAGTGCAGAATGATATCCCAATAGAACATGCTGTGAAAGAACTAACCATTTTTATAGAAGTGATTGAAAATCAGTTTTCCGATAAAGCTCAAGCCTTGGCTGAGGAGTTATGGAAAGAATTGGAAAAAAGAGATCAGTGGTTCCTCTCAGATTTACGATTGCTAGTGATGATCATTTTCCATTTCCCTATTGATTCACTAGAAATGCTACGTAAAAGACTTGTAAAATCTCTAAATAAATACACAGATTATCGTCCAATTCAAAGTATTCATTACTCCATTCTAGCCAATATGACACGAATGTACCTTGAAGCAGGGAAGAAAGATGACTGTCTATGCTTAATTCAAGAATGTCTTGATTTAGCAAAAATATTGAAACGATACGATTTATTAGGTGTAGCTCAAGTACGTCTGGGAATTGTTAATGAAGATCATACTATGATTAATAAAGGATTATCCTTACTCGAATCAACAGATGAAAGTCGATTACTAGAAGAAATGAAAAGAGAAGTTCGTGATTATTATCAAGCAGATTTTTTTGAAACAGAGACCAAACAGTAACTATTACTTTATGAATAAAAGCGAACATGACTTCCTAGTATACAAAGCTGTTCGCTTTTTCGTTTTACTCTGTCAGATAGTTTATTTCACAACAGAAACATTTCCTGTTGAACTGTCGTATCGAACAGTTTCTCCATAAAAACCGGAAATTCCTTTTTCAATATAATCACGGAAATCATTAGGCAAAACTTTCATCTTCACGATTTCACCAGATTCATCTGCATAGCCCAAAATATGGTGATCTTTAGATAATAATCCGTCCATAAACATTGTAAAATATCCAGTTACAAGTTTACCATTATCATCATTGGCACCTCTTAGATAAAGTTTATTGTCATTAATTGTCAATCCAGATGAATCTAGACTAATAAC
>NZ_RJNX01000007.1:0-87967 GCF_003942775.1 Streptococcus mitis
AAATAGTCTGAGTCGTTATGAAAATGGAACGAGTTCAGTCTCTACCGAATTAATAGACATCATTTGTCAGAAGTTTAATGTATCTTATGTCGATATTGTAGGAGAAGATAAAATGCTCAATCCTGTTGAAGATTATGAATTGACTTTAAAAATTGAAATTGTGAAAGAAAGAGGTGCTATTCTATTATCTCGACTCTATCGTTATCAAGATAGTCAGGGTATTAGCGTTGATGATGAATCTAATCCTTGGATTTTAATGAGTGACGATCTATCTGACTTGATTCATACGAATATCTATTTAGTAGAAACTTTTGATGAAATAGAGAGATATAGTGGCTATTTGGATGGAATTGAACGTATGTTAGAGATATCTGAAAAACGGATGGCAGCCTAATGGAAATCCAAGATTATACCGATAGTGAATTCAAACATGCTTTAGAGCGAAACCTTCGCTCACTGACAAGAGGAAAAAAGTCCAGTAAGCAACCTATAGCGATTTTGCTTGGAGGGCAAAGTGGTGCCGGTAAGACTACAATTCATCGTATTAAACAGAAAGAATTTCAAGGAAATATTGTTATCATAGATGGTGATAGTTTTCGTTCTCAGCATCCACACTATTTAGAACTGCAGCGAGAATATGGCAAAGATAGCGTTGAATACACCAAAGATTTTGCGGGAAAAATGGTAGAGTCTTTAGTAAGAGAATTGAGTCATTTGGAATACAATCTTTTGATAGAGGGAACTTTACGAACAGTTGACGTTCCAAAGAAAACAGCACAACTCTTGAAAAATAGGGGATATGAAGTACAATTAGCCTTGATTGCGACCAAGCCTAAGCTGTCCTATCTGAGCACTCTTATCCGATACGAAGAACTGTACGCTATCAATCCAAATCAAGCACGCGCAACTCCAAAAGAACATCATGATTTCATTGTAAATCATTTAGTTGATAATACACGACAATTGGAAGAACTAGCTATCTTTGAAAGAATTCAAATTTACCAACGAGATAGAAGTTGTGTATATGATTCAGGAGAAGATAAAACTTCAGCAGCAACCGTTCTTCATGACTTACTATTTGGAGAATGGAATCAAGTAGAGAAGGGTATGCTTAAATCAGGAGAAGAAAGATTGAAAGATTTAACTAATCGAAATGGTTGTTAGATCATGAGTTTTAAAATATAGTCTATTGGATCGTCAATTAAAAAATAACGATCCTTTTTTTATTTTCTATTTTTGCTTGCTCTTCATCTTTTTTTAAAAGTTATATTCTTTCTTCAGTGATGATTTCTTAACAATATAAGTACGAATTCAGCATAGTTTATGATTAATTTAAATCTAGTTGCTTATTAAACTCTTGATTTTTTCAATTAGCTATGGTATTCTTTTGTTAGCTAATAAACTTACAAAGGAGAAAAGATGTTTTCACCTACTAAATTAAAAGAAAAAAGAGAAAGCCAAGGATTGTCTCAATCTCAACTTGCCTCTAGTTTGGGAATTAGTAGAGCCTCATACTTTAATTGGGAAGCGGGTAAAACAAAACCTAATCAAAACAATCTAAGTAGGCTGAGCCAGATTTTAAATGTAGATCCTCGATATTTTGAATCAGAGTATGAAATAGTAGAAACCTATCTCAAGCTAACGGAGAAGAATCAAAAAGCAACACTTCATTATGCTACAGAATTGTTGAACAAACAGAATGCGAAGGTTGTAGAAATTCCTGAGCGTTTTGCTTATAAAGTTTACGAAAAATTATCAGCTGGTACAGGAACAGCTTATTTTGATGATGGTAATTACGATACAGTTTATTTTAATCATCAATTTGATTATGACTTTGCATCATGGGTGTTTGGAAATTCAATGGAACCGACATATGAAAATGGTTCTGTAGCCCTTATTAAGCAAACGGGATTTGATTATGACGGGGCTATCTATGCCATAGATTGGGATGGTCAAACCTACATTAAGAAAGTGTATCGTGAAGAAAATGGGCTTCGTTTAGTTTCACTCAATCGGAACTATTCAGATAAGTTTGCGCCTTATGATGAGAATCCTCGCATTATAGGGAAAATAGTTGGGAACTTTATGCCTTTAGAGGACTAAGTATGAGTTGGTTTGATTATAGTCTCGAACCTCAAAGTGACATTGCCTTTATTGATATGAAATCTTTTTACGCAAGTGTAGAATGTGTAGATAGAGGATTACACCCACTTAAGACTTCGCTTTGTGTTATGAGTCGTGCAGATAATTCTGCTGGTTTAATTCTTGCTTCCTCTCCTATGTTTAAAAAGGTCTTTGGAAAGTCGAACGTTGGACGTTCCTATGATTTACCTTTTGATGTAAAGACTCGCAAATTCTCTTATTATAATGCTAGAAAGCAAGGTTTACCGACAACGATAGATTATGTTCGTTATATAGAGGAATGGGCAAAATCAACTGTGATTGTTCCTCCGAGAATGGATACTTATATTGCTGTCAATATGGATATTCAAAAAATCTTTCAAGATTTTGCGGCATCAGACGATATCTATCCCTACTCAATTGATGAAGGATTTATTGATTTAACAAGTTCATTAAATTATTTTGTACCAGATAAAAGTATTAGTAGGAAAGATAAATTAGATATTATTTCTGCTGCTATTCAAAAAAAGATTTGGAGAAAAACTGGAATCTATTCAACTGTAGGCATGTCTAATGCCAATCCCTTATTAGCTAAGTTGGCACTTGATAATGAAGCTAAAAAGACTCCGACAATGAGAGCCAATTGGTCCTATGAGGATGTCGAAAAGAAAGTATGGACTATTCCTAAAATGACAGATTTCTGGGGAATTGGAAATCGCATGGAGAAAAGATTACATAATTTAGGTATCTTTTCGATTAAAGAATTGGCTCAGGCTAATCCTGACTTGATTAAAAAAGAGCTTGGTATCATGGGTCTAGAGTTATGGTTCCATGCCAATGGGATTGATGAAAGTAATGTTCATAAACCTTATAAGCCAAAGTCAAAAGGGATAGGGAACTCTCAAGTTTTACCAAAAGATTATATTAAACAAAGAGATATTGAGATCATACTTCGTGAGATGGCAGAACAAGTTGCAGTTAGATTGAGAAGATCTGGTAAAAAAGCAACAGTAGTTTCTATACATCTAGGCTACTCTAAAGTGGAACAAAAGCGTTCTATCAATACTCAAATGAAAATTGAACCAACTAATCAAACAGCACTACTGACAAACTACGTTTTAAAGTTATTTCACACTAAATATACTTCAGGAGCTATCAGGAATGTTGCGGTTAACTATTCTGGTTTAGTGGATGAATCCTTTGGATTGATTTCATTATTTGATGATATTGAGAAAATAGAAAAAGAAGAAAGGCTCCAGTCCGCAATCGATGCTATTCGAACAGAATTTGGGTTCACTTCACTATTGAAAGGTAATGCCCTAGATCAAGCTTCTAGAACAATTGCTAGAAGCAAACTCATTGGTGGTCATTCAGCTGGAGGATTAGATGGACTAAAATGATGAATCGTTCTTATTTACCTTTTGAGTCTGCCCGAGTATATCAGGATCGTGGCATGGCTAAGTGGATGGGCTTCTTTTTATCAGAACATTCCAGTTCTCTTTGGGCAGAAAAAAATAAAGAAGATATCTCCATTTCCCTATCATTGGAAGAGAAAGTTCTATTTGTTCGTCAACTTTATACGAATGTATTCCCTGCAACTTTTGTTTTTAAGTTTTCTAATCAAAGAAAAGTAGTATCAGGTATTGTTAAAGAGATTGGAAAAGAGTTTATATCTATAAAATCAGACACTGGTTTTCTTCGATTAAAATGGGAAGATATACTCGATATACAGATAGAAGGGGAGGAATTACATGAATCGTAAAGAATTATATGATGATAAATTACAGCTAGATTATTTTTCAGATTCTTATTTACAGTTTGAGTCAGATTTTTACAAGTATTCAGCTTTAGATATACCATTAACATTTATCACAGATGATATTTTACGCACAATGGCTATGTCTCAAAAACATTATTTTAAACTTAACAAAAGTAAATCTTTAGACGGTCGTGATCATTACTTTGTTTTTTCTATCAAGATGAACAAAGACAGTAGTGGTATTAGACAGTATGAATATCAGAGACATTGTTTTAATTTGTAAGAGTCCGACAGGGCTCTTTTTTCTGTGATAATTTTATCAAAAAGTATTTGTTATACTTTTTTTAATTTAGATTTATCTTGGGGGTTTGGGGGCGGAGCCACCACATTGTCATATCGTTTGTTTTTTGAACCGTGAGGTTTGAAATGGCAGGCGATATGATTTTTGGGATATTGTGGACACAATATCTGAGCTCGCAAAGCCTTACAAGATGACAGATTTTGTCTTTGCAAGTTTCCCGTGGTTAATACGGGGTCGGGGATTGTCCAACCATTGATGAAAGTGAGGAAATAGTATGTCAGAACAATACAGAGACATTCGCAAAGAGGTTAATTTAACCGCAAATGAATTGGAAATGATTGAAGTGATAATGAAAAATAAGGGATTTGAACATTTTTCGCCCTTTGCTCGAAATAAATTGCTGGAGGAAGAGTTTGAAATGACTGCTGAAAAGTGGTTTGCCCTCTGGCAATCCCAAAAACTAGAACAAATCAGTCGTGACGTTCATGATGTTTTAATATTGGCACAGTCCGAACATCAAGTTACCCAAGATCATGTATCTATTCTCTTAACCTGCGTACAGGAGTTGATTAAAGAAGTTGGAAACTCCATTCCCCTCAGCCAAGACTTCCGTGATAAATACATGAGGTGAGTACATGGAACATCGTTACCGAACCAATCTCAAGAAAGTGTTTCTGTCTGATAGCGAATTGAATCAGTTGAAACATTGTATCGACCAAAGCGGTTGTCAATCTTTTTCAGAATATGCTCGACGAACCCTACTTGACCCTGGCATGAATTTCATCACCATTGATACAACTGGTTATCAAGATTTGATTTTTGAATTAAAACGAATCGGAAACAATATTAATCAAATAGCCAGAAGCATAAATTATTCGAATTTAATAACGGAAGTTGAGTTAAATGAATTGAGAAAAGGTATAGAAGAGTTAATAGTAGAAGTGGAGAAAGATTTTCTTATTCAATCTGAAAAATTGAGGAAATTTTATGGTCATCACTAAACACTTTGCGATTCATGGAAAAAATTATCGTAGTAAACTAATCAAATATATTTTGAATCCAAGTAAAACAAAAAATCTAGCACTAGTTTCAGATTTTGGTATGAGAAATTATTTAGATTTTCCTAGTTATAAAGAACTAGTGAAGATGTACAATGATAATTTTTTAAGTAATGATGGTCTTTATGAATTTCGTCATGATAGGCAAGAAGTAAATCAACGAAAAATTCATTCTCATCATATCATTCAGTCTTTTTCTCCAGATGACCATCTTACTCCCGAACAAATCAATCGGATTGGTTATGAGACAGTTAAAGAGTTGACAGGAGGTAGATTTCGTTTTATCGTAGCAACTCATGTCGATAAAGATCATATCCACAATCACATCATCCTAAATTCAATTGATCAGAATTCTGATAAAAAATTTATGTGGAATTATAAGGCAGAACATAATCTACGAATGGTTTCTGATCGTCTTTCAAAAATTGCAGGGGCAAAAATTATAGAAAATCGTTATTCGCATCGTCAGTATGAAGTTTATCGCAAAACAAATTACAAATATGAAATAAAACAACGGGTATATTTTCTAATCGAGAACTCGAAAAATTTTGAAGATCTTAAGCAAAAAGCTAGAGCTTTAAATTTAAAAATTGATTTTAGACACAAGCATGCCACCTTTTTTATGACGGATTCAACTATGAAACAGGTGGTGCGTGATAATAAATTGAATAGAAAACAACCTTATGATGAAACATATTTTAAGAAAAAGTTTGTTCAAAGGGAAATCATAAATATCTTAGAATTTCTACTTCCAAAAATGAAGAATATGAATGAATTGATTCAACAAGCAGAATTGTTTGGTTTAAAAATAATTCCGAAAGAAAAACATGTTCTATTTGAATTTGATGGAATTAATCTTTCAGAACAGGGATTGGAAAAAACGAAACAGTATAGTGTTTGTTATTTTAAAGACTATTTTAATAACAAAAATGATACTTTCGGATTAGATAATAAAAATTTAGTTGAACTTTACAATGAAGAAAAGCTAATTAAAGAAAAAAAGTTGCCGACAGAAGATATGGTATGGGAATCCTATCAAGATTTCAAGAGAAAGAGGGATGCTGTTCATGAGTTTGAAGTAGAGTTGAATCTTAATCAAATAGAAGAAGTAGTAGACGATGGAATTTACATTAAGGTACAGTTTGGTATCCGACAAGAAGGACTTATTTTTGTACCAAATATTCAAATCAATATGGAAGAAGAAAAAGTTAAAGTATTTCTCAGAGAAACTAGTTCTTACTATGTATATCATAAAGATTCAGCAGAAAAAAATCGCTTTATGAAAGGTAAAACTTTGATTAGACAATTTAATCTTCAGTATGAACCGCAGTATATGTATAGAAGAATACCTCTTAGTAAAATTAAAGAAAAAATAGAACAATTAGATTTTCTTATGTCTGCAGAAAATAGTCAGAATGCTTTTGAGGATATAACCAAGGATTTCATTGCACAAATATCATACCTAGAGAATATGATTGACCACGTACAAAATAAAATTGATGATTTGAGTAATTTAGAAGAAACATTGTTGAATGATTCGACAAATAGTTCTAGCAATTTAGAAAATAATATTCAAGGTAAAAGTTCAGTAGATACAATAGAGAAGGATTTATACATATACAAAGGAAAGATTGAAACACTGAAGGAACAACATAGAGAAGCAATAAATTTATTTGAAATGTTTAATAAAATAATAAAGAAATATAAGAAAAAACAAAATATGAAATCTATTAAGGAAAATGAGATACATTTAGAGTAAACAGTTTCCTAAAAAGTATATATAGAATAGTTTCATGTGCCAATTTGTCACATATTTAAAAATAAGAAAATAACTATATTATACTTGTTTTAGGAGACATTTGATGTTGAAAAGGATTAGAGATTTACGTGAAGATGATGATTTGACACAAGAATATATTGCGAAAATCGTTTTGAATTGTACAAGATCAGCTTATTCTAAAATGGAAGCTGGTAGCAGGTTAATCTCTATAAATGACCTTATCAAACTTGCAGATTTTTATAAGGTAAGTTTAGACTACCTTGTAGGTCGAGTGGATAATAAAGAAGACCATTACTCCAAAAAGTAGTAGGTTAAGAAAGCACATTGACAATTGAATAGTCCAAAATGGTACTTTCCTCATTTGTGGAGCAGATTTGAATGGCTCGCCATGATAAGAGCGATTTTTAAACCATCAATAAAATAGAGCGATACTTTATATGCCACGATACAAATGATATACAATGATACTTCTGACCGTTCAGGCTGCCACCGTGAAAGAGCAGCAAGTGAAATTCTTATGATGACTTCATCAGTCATGCCATGGAGGAGATTGATAAAAGATAAAAGGGAAGTGATTTTTTGAAATCAAATTTAGAAAATTATATAGTCGAGCTAGAGATGCTAAATCTATTATTCTTAAAAAAACTTATTAGCGAAAAAGAATATGAAAAAATAAAGCTGAAACTGCGTAAAATATACACAAATTAGCTGACCTTTTTTATTGGTTGCGGTAAAATAAATGCAGAGAAATAGGAGGTTAAGCCATGTCAAACAACGTTGAAATTATAAAAGCAAATCCTTTAGTAACTAGAAGAAATGATAATAGTGGTTCTTTATCGAGGAGAGTAGCAGCATATTGTCGTGTTAGTTCCGATAGTGATGATCAAAAAAATAGCTATGATTCTCAAGTTCGTCATTATAGAGAGTATATATCACAGCACCAAGATTGGATTTTGGTTGACATTTATGCTGATGAAGGGATTTCAGGAACTCAAGTTGGAAAAAGACAAGATTTTCAAAGATTGATTTCAGATTGCCTTGATGGAAAAATAGACTATATCATTACCAAAGCCATTGCTCGCTTTGCTAGAAATACATTAGATACTCTCAAATATGTTCGTTTGCTCAAAGATAAACAAATTGGTGTATTTTTCGAAGAAGAAAATATTGATACTTTAACTATGGATGGTGAGTTACTATTGACGATATTAAGTTCAGTGGCTCAACAGGAAGTTGAAAATACATCTGCCCATGTTAAAAAGGGTTTAAAAATGAAGATGCAACGTGGAGAACTTATTGGTTTTCAAGGTTGTCTTGGTTATGACTATAATCAAGATACAAAGTCAATATCAATAAATGAAAAAGAAGCCAAGATAGTACGTTATATTTTTGAACGATACATTGATGGTATTGGGGGTAGGGCAATAGCTAGAGAACTTGATGAACTAGGTTATAAAACTCCGAGAGGTCTTGATCACTGGCAAGATACAACAGTTTTAGGAATTATTAAAAACGAGAAGTATAAAGGTGATATTCTAATGGGAAAAACTTTCACTGTTGACCCCATTAGTAAGAGACGTTTAATAAATTTCGGTGAAGAAGATAAATACTACATTAAAAATAATCATGATGCGATAATTAGTCCAGAAATTTTTACACAGGCGCAAGAAATTCGATTACGGAGATCAGGAAACAAAAAAACCATAGCAAATATAAAAGGTAAACGAGAAAGATATTCAAGAATGTACCCTTTTAGCAGTAGATTAGAATGTGGTTTTTGTGGTACTGTTCTGTCTAGAAGAAGTTGGCACTCTAGTTCAGAGTACAAAAAGATTATTTGGCACTGTACAACATCTATAAAGAGAGGTAAAAAGTATTGCACTCATAGTAAAGGAATAGAGGAAAAAGCAATAGAAAATGCTTTTTTACAGAGCTACCAACAGTTGTTTTATGAAAATAATAACCTAACTGAAGACTTTCTTGAAATTATAAAAGAAGAGCTTACTGATGATACCTTAAAAGTGGAGTTGACAAAGATAGTTAGTAAATTAAATTCGTTGTACAAAAAAGAAGAAAAATTAGTTTCAATGAATCTAGATGGAAAAATAAGTGATTCTGTATATGAAGATAAATTCAATCAAATACAAATTGAGAAAGAAAAACTTTTAGAAGAAAAAGTAAATTTAGAAGTAACTTTAAAATCAGAAGTTGATATAAAAAGTAGATTAGAGAATTTTAAAGAAATTTTAACTTCACAAAAAACTTTGACGGAGTTTGACAAGGATATTTTTGAAAGTATCGTTGAAAAAATAATAGTAGGCGGAATAAATTCTGATGGAGAAATTGATCCAGCAATGTTGACTATAATTTTTAAAACGGGAGATTCTTCGACTAAAGATGCAAAATCTTACAAATCTAAAAGAAAGAATGCTAAAATAGATAATGATAAATTGTGTTTTAATTCCGTAACCGATGAAGAAAAAAAGTGTACAAATAAAGAAAACAACGCACGTGGAGTGTGTTGCTCTGCTCGTAAAAACCTAGAAACCTTTGAATGAAAGGGATAATGAAAAGCCTTGATTGCAATGCTTTTTGTATTGGAGTGGGGAAGTATCAGAGTGAGAAAATTTTTGGAATGAATAGAAGTGATAGCTAGAAATTATCAGTTTCTATTTCCATTTACCCTGTGGGTACGTGTTTGTTTCCATTGACAAGGAGTTTGTGGGAATAGAAACGTCCCCACCTTACATATCTCCAGAATGGGCGATTGAAATTGAGACAATTTAATAGAGATAAGCTCTTGTTATGTTTCTTTTAAGTCAATAAACTAACAATACTCAAAGTATGCTCAAAAATATGATATAATCTAGGACATAAGGCAATACTGTTTTAAAGTATTTTCTCTTAACCATGTCTCGTTAGACAAATCTGATTCGTCTGGTTTTCTAATAGATTTTAATGCTGACTTGGTTTTATAGCCATTATGCTCTCCATTATTTTAGTGTAGAACACTTTGGTTATTAGTTTTTTGTTACATTGTAAGCAAATCAATAGAGATAGAAAAAGGAATTATATGTTTAGTTATGAGGTTGTAGCAAGTTTTAACGACTTAGAAAATGCTATTTATACAACTATTTTAGAAAATGAAAATATATCCTCTATGACAATCAAGGAATTGGCCCAACTTGCACATGTATCAGTTGGAACCGTACAACGATTTTGCAAGCATCTAGGATTTGATGGATATAGCCATTTTAAGATTGCTTATAAAGAATATTTAAAAAATGAGCAAATTATTTTAAACAATCAAGACAATCATTCTTTGAAGCTATTCATTGATTATACTGAGCAAGATACTTTTTTGCAGCTGATTATGGAGGCTGTGGCAATCTTAAAGAAAGTTGAACAGATTGTTTTTGTCGGAATTGGTTCCTCTGGAACTTTAGGTCGATATGGAGCGCGCTATTTTTCAAATATTGGCAAATTTAGTATGTGTATTGAAGATCCTTGGCAACCAGTGCTACAAAACAGTATGGAAAAAACTTGTGTCATTGCCTTATCCGAATCTGGTGAGACTTCTCAAATATTGAAAATTGTACAAAAATTAAAGGAAAAAGGTTGTCCAGTTATTGCCATCACAAATACATTGGAATCAACATTGTCAAGGCTATCTGATTGCTCCATAACCTATCATGTTCCTCAATTATTTTTAAATGGGTTTAATATTACGACGCAGGTACCTGTTATTCTCATTATTGAAATGTTAATGAAACAACTATATACTACAAAAGTATAAGGGTGTCTATGAATTTATTTGATTATCATAAAGTAAAAGGGTTAAATAATAGTGAATTAAGCGTGTATAATTTTATATTGCAACATAGAGATAAAGTTGCTAGGATGACTATCAGAGAGCTATCGACATCTATAAATCTATCGACAACAACCATCATTCGTTTTGCGAAAAAGATGGGATTTGATAGCTACAATGATTTAAAATATGCCTTGTCAAGGTCGGAAGATAAGGAAAATAAATATCGTAACCACTTTCCTATTGATATTCCAGCAATACAATTTTTACAGACTAGTGTCCAAGATGAAGCTTTAAAAAAACAACTATCAGAGATAGCAGACTTGATCGTTCAAGCCAAACAAGTTATCTTTTTAGGGGTGGGTACTAGTCTAAGTTTGGCAGAATATGGCTCATATCTTTTTTCTGAAATCGGTATTCTTAGCTTTGCTATTACTAACCCATTTTATTCTCTGAAATTGCATCATTCTAATTTGGAGGATGTTTTGGTTATTGCTCTAAGTGTCAGCGGTGAGACAGAAGAAGTTCTAACTCTGGTACAGGGATTCAAAGAAAGAAATGCTAAGATTGTTAGTCTGACAAATACAGATATTTCCACTTTATCACAGCTATCGGATATAAATTTATCCTACTTTATGCCAGTTGCCTACGCAGATTCCTCGCTACGTTCCACTAATTTGACCACTCAGATTCCAGTTGTCTATTTTTTAGAATCCTTACGTTACCAAGTTTATTTAAAAAAATAGGAGTGAAAACTCTTGTTTTTTTTATGTAACAAATATTGTTCGACTGTACATTTATTTTCTATCTCAATATCTATTGTCAGCAGGTACAGTATGTTATAAAATAGACTTGTTCATAGCGCTAGTACAAAATACAGAAAGGATTGGTAAAATGGCAAAAATACCAGAAGGCTTTTTATGGGGTGGGGCAGTTGCTGCTCACCAAATTGAAGGAGGGTATGATAAAGGTGGAAAAGGCATTTCGATAGCCGATGTGATGACGGTTGGAAGTGCTAGCCACTCTCGACAGATTACTGATGGCGTCTTACCTGACGAATATTATCCGAATCATGATGCAATAGATTTTTACAGAACCTATAAGGACGATATACAATTATTCGCTGAGATGGGATTTAAGTGTTTTCGAACTTCGATTGCCTGGACTCGTATCTTCCCAAATGGAGATGAAGAAGAACCTAACGAAGAAGGGTTGAAATTTTATGATGATTTATTTGATCAGCTGCTAGCTCATCAAATTGAACCGGTCATCACACTCAGTCACTTTGAAATGCCCTATCATCTAGTTACTAAGTATGGTGCTTGGCGTAATCGCAAGTTGATTGATTTCTTTGTTCGTTTTGCGGAAGTCGTCATGGAACGATATAAGGACAAAGTTAAGTATTGGATGACCTTTAACGAGATCAATAATCAAGGTGCAATTAATGTTCCTTGGTGCTCATGGACTAATTCTGGTGTCATTTATCAAGAAGATGAAAATCCAGTTGAGGTACTACAGCAGGTTATCCATTATCAGTCAGTGGCTTCTGCAAAAGTTGTACAATTGGGTCGGAAAATCAATAAAAATTTCAAAATTGGTTGTATGCTGGCAATGGTACCATTTTACCCGAATACATGTGATACAAAAGATATACTTGCTAGCCAGAAGGCAATGGAGCATCGTTTATTTCACTATGGAGATCTTCATGTTTTTGGAGAGCGTCCTTACTATATCGAGGCCTTTTGTCGAAAAAATAATATCAAACTGGATATTTTACCAGAAGATCTAGAAACTCTAAAAGAAGGTTGTGTAGATTATATTGGCTTGAGTTACTATATGAGTGATACAGTGACTGCTACAGCATCTGAGGAAACAGAAGAACTTTTCAAAGATGTTTATACTAAGAAAAATCCCTATATTGAATCAAGCGATTGGGGTTGGCAGATTGATCCTGAGGGATTACGCTATAGCTTAAATCTTTTATACGATCGCTATCACTGTCCGCTTTTTATAGTTGAAAATGGATTCGGTGCTTATGATAAGGTAGAGCCTGATGGAATCCATGATTCTTACCGCATTGATTACCTCAAACAACACATTGAACAAATGATGTTAGCGATTGAAGAAGATGGCGTAAATGTCATTGGTTATACCCCTTGGGGCTGTATCGATATTGTTAGTGCTGGTACAGGTGAAATGGAGAAGCGTTATGGCTTTATCTATGTCGATAAGAATAATAATGGCGAAGGAACTTTGCAACGAATGAAGAAAGATTCCTTTACATGGTATCAAAAAGTGATTACATCAAATGGAAACGAATTATAAGGAGTAATTAAAATGAATATTGGATTATTTTGTGCAGCAGGTATGTCAACAAGTATTTTGGTTGAGCGTATGAAAGAAGCGGCTCAGAAAAAAGGGAAAGATGCAACAATTGCAGCTTATTCCATCAGTGAATTGGAACAAAGAGTTGGAGATATTGATGTGGCTCTATTAGGCCCACAGGTTGGTTTCCAACTTGAAAAAGCAAAAGAAATTTGTGCTTCTCACAATGTTCCTGTAGAAGTGATTGCAATGGCTGATTATGGAACTGCAAACGGTATGGCAGTTCTTAAACAAGCTTACATGATGAAAAAATAAGGAGAAGATGATGAAGGATAAACTGATTAAAAAGTTTGTTGATAGGATGATGGCCTTTGTCAATACCAAAGGTGTAACAGCGATAAAAGATGGTATTGTTTTCTCTATGCCATTGTTGATTGTTGGCTCCATCTTTCTTATCTTGGCCAATCTTCCAATTCCAGCTCTAGCAACGATGTTAGAAACTAGTGGTATTACCCCTGTTCTCAATCAAGCAATTGGTGCAACCTTTAATATCAGTGCGATTGTAACAGTTATTGGGATTGCGTATACCTATGCTAAGCTAGAAAAACAGGAGCCGCTTGGGGCAGGTGTCATTGCCCTAGCAGTTTTCTTGCTAATCCAGCCCTCCAGTTTAATTTCTAAAAATGGGGATGTAGTTGGTAACATTATTCTGAAGGATTGGACTTCCGGGAAAGGGATGATTGGTGCCATTATCGTTGGTTTGATTGTAGGAGCAAGCTATTCTTGGTTTTTGAAGAAAAATATCAAAATCAAAATGCCAGATGGCGTACCAACTGGTGTAGCCAACGCATTTTCAGCCTTGATTCCTGCTACTGTTATCATCACAGCGGCAACGATCTTTGTCGGACTTGTTGAACAATTGTTTAAGGTCACAACGATTGAAGTGATTTATAATCTTATTCAAACACCAATGCAAGGCTTGACTGACTCATTGTTTGGTGCGGTGCTTATGTGTTTCCTTATACCATTCTTATGGATGTTTGGGGTGCACGGCTCAACTGTAGTTGGTGGCATCATGAGTGGCTTGCTACAGGCGAATGCTTTGGAAAACCAAGCCATTTTAGATAAGGGCCTTGAATTAAATCTAGCCAATGGTGGTCATATTGTGACGGTTCAATTTTTGGATCAATTTATCAATGTTACAGGTGCCGGGATTACGATTGGTTTGGTAGTTTACATGCTTGCATTTGCAAAATCAAAACAACTAAAATTTCTTGGACGTCTTGAAATGGTTCCAGCCATCTTTAATATCAATGAGCCGGTGCTCTTTGGTTTGCCGATTGTAATGAATCCAGTTTTAGCAACTCCCTTTATATTAACGCCTATTTTATCTTGTATCATCCAGTATTCAGCGATTTATTTTGGACTGACACCTATGTATGGTGCCGTTCAAGTTCCGTGGACTTGTCCTCCAATTATTTCAGGATTTATCATCGGTGGTTGGAAAACAGCCTTGTTGCAAACACTTATTTTGGTTATGTCTTTCTTTGTTTATTATCCGTTTATTAAACAGATGGATAAACAAGCTTTACAAGCTGAAATACAAGAAACAAGCGATTTAGAAGACGAAGATTGGTAAGAGAGGTATTAAAATGGACGAAAAAGTACTCGAAGTGTGTTTTCAAATTATCACCTATGTAGGAACAGCAAAATCTATGTACATCGATGCTATTCAATTGGCTAAGCAGGGTGAATTCGAGCAGGCTAAAGATAGAATTAAACAAGGCGAAGAAGCATTTGTACAGGGACACAATGCTCACCACTCACTTTTGACAAAAGAAATGAATGGGGAATTAAGCCAAACAGGTCTACTTCTGCTGCACGCTGAGGATCAGTTAATGAGTGCAGAAGGTTTTCGAACGATTGCTGAGGAATTTATAGCAGTCTATAAACGCTTTGAGGAAGGTAAATAGAGCAAGTTATGAAAGTAAAAAATCAAGCAATGTTAATTACCTATTCAGACAGTTTTGGAAAAAATATGAAAGACTTAAAGTAGGTCTTAGAAGGCCCTTTGAAAGATGTGGTCGGTGGTGTCCACATTCTTCCCTTCTTTCCATCGTCAGGCGACCGCGGGTTTGCACCCATGGACTATACCAAGGTTGATGAGGCTTTTGGATCGATATTGAGGCACTCAGTCAAGACTACTACCTCATGTTTGATTTCATGATTAACCATATCTCAGCCAAGTCGCCTTATTTCCTTGATTTCCTAGAAAAGAAAGATGAGTCTGCCTATGCGGATTTGTTTATCCGCTACAAAAACTTTTGGCCAAACGGTGAGCTGACTCAGGAAGATGTAGACCTGATTTACAAACGGAAGCCACGTGCTCTCTATTGCATTGCCAAGTTTGCTGATTGTAGTGAGGAAAAAGTTTGGTGTACCTTTGATGAGCAACAGATAGACCTCGATGTGACAACAGAAACAACTCGTCGCTTTATTCAGCAAAATCTGGAACAGCTGGCGGACCACGGAGCTTCCATTATTCGCTTGGACGCTTTTGCCTACGCCAGTAAGAAAATCGGCACCAACTGTTTCTTTGTTGAGCCAGATATTTGGAAAATGCTTCATTTTCCGCGTCAGCTATTGGCACCAAAAGGAGAGGAAATTCTTCCAGAAATTCATGAACATTACACCATTCAGCAAAAAATCGCTGAGCAAGACTACTATGTCTATGACTTTGCCCTTCCGATGCTGGTTCTTCATGCTCTATATTCAGGTAATGTCAACCGTCTTGTTCACTGGATGGAAATCTGCCCTCACAAGCAATTTACAACCTTGTACACGGAGTGGTCGATGTCAAGGACTTGCTGACAGATGAGGAAACAGAGGCGACAAGAGAAGCCCTCTATGCCCAAGGAGCAAATGTCAAAACGATTTACAGCTCAGAGGCCTACAACAATTTGGATATTTATAAGATAAATTGTACCTACTATTCAGTTTTAGGAAATGATGACCAAGCCTATCTCTTGGCACGTGTGCTTCAATGTTTTGCACCAGGTATTCCGCAGATTTACTACGTTGGCTTGTTGGCAGGAGAAAATGATATCGAATTGCTCGAATCAACCAAAGAAGGCCGCAACATCAACCGTCACTATTATGATTTGGAAGAAATTGAGCGAGAAGTTCAACGCCCAGTTGTGCAGTCCTTGTTCAATCTGCTCAAATTCCGTAATACCAGCGCAGCATTTGATGGAGAGTTTACTGTTGACATGGAAGACGCTAATACTATCCACATCAGTTGGACCAATACCGATGCCAATACAGTGGCAGAATTAAGAGCTAATCTGAAAGATAAATCATTTGAAATTACAGAGAAAATAGATAGTGAAAGAACATCGATTTATCTATAGATTTATCTATAATAGAATACAAAAGAGTGGTGGAAACGTTTGATTTCCTCACTCTTTTTGTTAGCTAGTTAGTAACAAAATAGTACTTAAACGTAAACTATGAATTATATTCTGTTGTGACGATAATTGCTCGAGAATATTTGTAATAAAAAAACAGGAACAGTCAATTAAACAGCTCCTATTTTTGTGTTAAGTATGTAGTTGTTTTCTTATAAGAATAGCGGTAGATTAGCGGATTTTCATCTATGGTACTTACCTCAAAAATGAAGAAGTGATCGCGGTTATCTCTGGACTTTTCCTTATTGAGGACAAAGTAATTCTTACGTGAAGTCGCCATTGTTTTTAGGATATCATCAGTTAGGAAGGTCAATGGAATATTCATGTTGGAATAGCGGTAGAAGTCACATTCAAAATCTTGGTAGCTCTCGCTGTAGTAGTCCATTTGCAGTTGGTTACGCTGAAACTTAAGCTGATTCATAAAGCACCTCCTCAACAAGTTCAATACTAATAATGTCTTTCAATTTCAAATTGATGTGACCTGTTGTAGTTTTTATCAAAATGAAATCCTTATTCAGACTTGGTATTGTTCCAGTGTGGGAAACACGCTTGTTTTTTTCAATCACTTGAATGCGTGTGTGTAGCTGCCCAGCGTATACTTGACTGAGGAGTAATAATTTCTTCTCCATTGACAAATCTGACATGTACGTTACTTTGTTTGTATCATCAGAGAGTGCTGATGTATGCTCAGATAGGAAAAAGCCCATCCATTTTTGCATCTTTGTATCCTGGTACTCTCTTGCTGACTGAAATGGTAAGGATGAACGGTCAATCATTTTAATCCCTCCAATCCACCAGCGGAATGACCGCCAATAAGTTTACTGCGTTCAATATTTTAGGAACCTTCAGTTAGGACGGTTCCTTTTTGTATGGCTAAAAAGCCAAACTGTTCTCTGACAACATCAATAGCTGTCTGAAGTCTATTTTCTTTTTCAATTTCTTCTACATCATGCAAAATGAGGACAACCCTTTTACTACCAAGGTGTTCTGTGCAGAATGCGGTTCAGCTTTTGGACGTAAGAACTGGACGACCAGTCGTGGCAAACGTAAAGTTTGGCAGTGTAACAACCGTTATAAGGTAAAGGGACAGATTGGTTGTCAGAATAACCATATCGATGAGGGAACACTAGAGAAAGCTGTAATGATGGCAGTTAAACTACTGAGTGAGAATATGGATTTGTTGCATGGAAAGTGGAATAAGATCTTGGAAGAAAACCAGTTATTAGAAAAGCATTACAGTGTGTTACTGGCTGAATTGATAAATAAGGAGTGTTGGGAATATGATTCCTTTGAGATGTGTCAGGTACTAGATAGTATTTTGATTTCGGAGGATGGACAGATAACCGTTAAATTTTTGGAAGGAACAGAAGTTGATTTATAAGGCTGTAGGCATAGTATAGTTCACTATGTTTGCAGCCTTTTTTCTTGTTTAGTGGTATAATTATATGTAGGATTTTTTTAATATCGGTTACTTTTTATGAATTAACCAAAAAACTAAAATGGAGTTGTTTTATAATGAGATATTCTGAAGAAGCATTACAATCATGGATTAAGCCGTTATCTGCCACTGAAGAAACACGGGTTGAAAATACTATTGGAATGATTAAAGATGCAATAGAAAGGAGTGGGCTCTCTTCAAAGTATGAATATGAAATTTTTGCCCAAGGTTCTTATGCAAATAATACGAATGTAAAGAAAAATAGCGACATTGATATCTGTATCATGGTGAAATCTTTATTTTATTGTGAGTATGTAGATGGGTTATCGGACCTAGACTATAATTACTCTAGTAGCAGCACCAATGCTAATGTATTTAAAAACGAAGTGATTAAAGCGTTAATTTCAAAATTTGGTGCAGAATCAGTTTCTATTGGCAATAAGTGTATCAATATTAATTCTAACTCATATCACGTAAATGCAGATGTAGTCCCATGTTTTCAATATCGAAATTATAGATATATTGGTAGCAGGTCATCTGAAAAATTTGTTGAAGGCATCAAATTTTTTACCTCAAACGGAAATTATGAAGTAATTAATTATCCTAAAGTTCATATACAAAATGGTATCTCTAAGAATAAATCTACTCACTATAAATATAAATATTTAGTTAGGATTATGAAGCATATTAAGAACGAGATGCAGGAGCTAGGATTGACAAACGAACGCATTTCTTCATATTTGATAGAATGTTTGGTCTGGAATATACCTGAACAGATGTTTTTCAATAGTAATAGCTACACAGGGTTGTTACAGCAAGCGTTATATTACATAGTGTCTCAAGTGAATTTAAATTGGGTTGAAGTAAGTGGAATGTATTACCTTTTTCGTTCAGAGCAGAAATGGAATTTACAGGATACAAAAACTTTTTTAGTTAGAATGATTGAATTTTTGGATTATAAATAAAACTTATGAATGAACAGCAGAAAAAATTTTTGAATATTACAATATGGGTTTTTGCAATTTGCTTGTTATTAAGATTGTTAATAAGTGGCCAAGAGATTGCAGTGAATCTTAAATCTGATATTTTGGCATTGGTATATTCAGCCATTGGGTATATTGGTGAAGCTATATCAGTTACAGCAATTATTATGGCTATTTTTGAAAAAACAGCATGGCGGTGGCCATTACTATCTAAGATTCATAATGTTCCAATTTTATTTGCGAATTATGTAGGTAGTTTCAAGACGGACTATGATCAGAATGAAAGAAATTGTGAACTTACTATTGAACAGTCATTTACGACTATTAAAGTTAAGTTTAAAACGGGTGAAAGTTCGAGCCATAGCATTACAGCATCAATTATCAATGATAATGGAACACAAAAATTAATTTATACATATTTAAATAGCCCAAGGGCTGAATTGCAAAGTCCTATACATTATGGGACGGTAATTCTTGATATTGATAATCCAAATCAACTAGAAGGAAATTATTATACTAATCGAGGAACCAAAGGTTCAATGAGTTTTGAGATAAACAACCCTTCTCGCTAGTTGGATTTGTAAAGATTTAAATAAAGAAAGAAGAACTAACTATCGGAAACTTGGCATAGATGTAACAATACTGTATATTAACGAAGCCGTAAATACTCGCATTAGTTACGTTTAATAGTTTAATACGGATATTCAGCAGCTTTGATTTCGTTTCACAGTATAGGTAGTAACCGTCAAGACATGTGGAGGCGGTAGTTTTGATGTCAAAAGTTGCAACCAGTGAATAAATGAAGTGTAGAAAATAAAGGCTTGTTCAATTCAATATATAATGAATTACCGGCACCCAAACCAAAGAAAAAGAAATAATTAAATTAGAAGTTGAAGGGGGGAAGAATGAGAATCGGAGTTATTCAAGCAAGTTCGCAAGCGACCAAAAATCAAATAATCTATGATGCTGTATTAAAGTATGCTCCAAAGAAATCTGAGGTTATAAATTTTGGCTGTACGATGGAAGAAAATGAAAAATACTCGTATATAGAAATTTCTATTCTTATAGGTATCTTGTTGGCAAGTAGGACAGTTGATTTCGTTGTTACGGGCTGTTCTTCCGGACAAGGAATGATGCTTGCTTGTAATAGTATGCCTGATGTCATTTGCGGATATGCACCTACACCGAATGATGCCTATTTATTTGCTCAGATTAATAATGGAAATGCGATATCATTACCATTAGGTGAAAATTATACATGGTCAGGTACTGAAAATCTTGAAAGAACAATAGAAGCTCTTTTCTCGGAGCCATTTGGACAAGGATACCCCAAAAGTGAGGCAGAGAGAAAGGTAAGAGATGCTGAGAAACTTAAAGAAATAAGAAGAATCGGGCAGGTTCAGTTTGAAGAATTCGCAAATGTACTAGATATATCATTGTTTGAATCAATTAAGAGGAAACAGGATGTAATTCAAAATGTAAAGGCGTATGGGAAGAATGAAATAGCTGATTTAATAAAATGAGTAAATCACAGTTTGTCGGGGTAATACCTTTTAACGATAACCTTATGCTATTGTCAAAAGGTTTATAGACATGTTCCCACATAAATGTTCTATTGGCATACATAGTGTTCACTCGTTTTATGTCGAGTGTGTGGTACTGCTTTAAGAGCTGATTGAACAAGGAAAATTAGCTAGTGAAAGTTCTACAGTAAGGAGTTTAAACATGAAATTCCATGAATTTGGTAATAAGAATTTGCCTCCTATTTTACTGATACATGGTGGTGGCAGTTCTTGGTGGAATTATCTTTGTCAAGCACGAATCTTGTCAAAAGAATACCGTATTATTCTACCAACTTTGAATGGCCACGGCGAGGAATATCAACTTGATTATGTTTCTACTGAAGATTCTGCTTTGGAGATTCTAGACTATATCAAAGCAAACTGTGGTGGGAAATTGTTTGCAATCGGTGGTGTTTCACTTGGTGGTCAAATTGCCATGGAACTTTTGTCTTTAGACAGTGAAATTGCTGAGAAGGCCATCATAGACGGAAGCCTCTGTATTCCTCAACCAATGTTATCTAAAATCATCATCTTTCTAGTGTCTCTATTTGGTAAACTGATGTTCAATAAATTCTCTTGCAAACTTCAGTTAAGCATGATGAACAAACTCTATCCTAAACTGGCTTATCCAGAGGAAATAAAAACTTATTATTTGGAGGATCTGCCAAGGACACCTGTCAAAACATTGGTAACCATTTACAAAAACTATATGGGGCGTTACAAGCTGAAAGATATGATTTCTGCTAGCAAGGCTCAGGTTCTGTATATCTATGGTGAAAAAGAATTGAACTGTGTGAAAGAATCAGCGAAATTATTTCATCAGTTACATTCAAATACAATTTTGTATGAAGCAAAGGGCTATAACCACGGCTATTTATCAGCTTACCTGCCTCATGAGTGGATTGATTTGGTGGTGCCATTTTTAAAGAGTGATTTATTAGAAATGTGTAACGAATTTGATATGCCATAAGGAGGAAACGGATGCTAGGAGCAATAGTTGGAGACATTGTAGGTTCCGTTTACGAATGGAACAATATCAAAACGAAGGACTTTCCTTTATTTCGTAAGGACTGCTTTTTTACAGATGATACGGTTATGACCTGTGCTGTTGCAGAAGCGATTATGAATGGGGGACAAAAAGACGACTTCATTGACGCGATGAAGAAATATGGCAGATTGTATCCGAATGCTGATTACGGTGCTCGGTTTAATGCATGGCTAAAGAGCGATAACCGTGAGCCTTATAATAGCTTTGGGAATGGATCAGCTATGCGTGTTTCTCCATGTGCTTGGATCATGGACTGTGATGTCTATGCGAGAACCGGAATGTGGTCATCATCTAGAGGACTTGCAAACCTTTCTGCTGAAGTAACTCATAATCATCCAGAAGGTGTCAAAGGTGCTATGGCTACAGCTGATGCTATCTTTCTGTGTCGTTTTTACTTTGGTGGTTATTGTAGAGAATATGAGCAAGCAATTAATGACAATCATACAGAGTGTAAAAGACGGATTAAGGATTATATAGAGCAGACATACGACTACAATCTATCTCAAACTTTAGATGAAATCCGTCCTAACTATCGTTTCAACGAAACATGTCAGGAAACTGTCCCTCAAGCCATTATTGCCTTTCTTGAAAGTACAGATTTCGAAGATGCGATAAGAAATGCCATCTCACTTGGTGGCGACAGTGATACTCTCGCTGCAATCACTGGCAGCATAGCCGAGGCAGCTTATGGTATTCCTGTTTGGATAAAGGATAAGGCCTATTCTTATTTGGATGAAACATTAAAGGATATAGTCATTAGATGGGAAAATAGAATAAAAGCGTATTAATCTCCAGTACGTCATATTTCTGTTTTCTGTATTTTCATTGTATAATAGGATTACATTTACTTGCATACGGCGAAATGTAAACATTTTTATTTAAAATTAAGGAGAACATTAATGAAAAAAGCAATGGTAATTATCAACCCTACCTCTGGTGGGGAAAAGGCTTTGGATTACAAAGAAAAGCTGGAGAATAAAGCAAAAGAATATTTTGAGCACGTAGAAACCAAAATTACCGAAAAAGCTCTGGATGCAACCCATTTTGCTGAAGAAGCTTCTCGTGAGCAGTACGATGCAGTGGTTGTGTTTGGTGGTGATGGGACTGTCAATGAAGTCATTTCGGGTATTGCTGAGAGAGACTACATTCCTAAGTTAGGGATTATCCCAGGCGGTACGGGTAACCTCATTACAAAACTGTTGGAAATCAATCAAGACATCGATGGCGCGATTGATGAACTCGATTTTAACTTAACCAATAAGATTGATATCGGTAAAGCAAATGACAACTATTTTGGTTATATCTTTAGTATCGGTTCACTTCCTGAGGCGATTCACAATGTTGAAATCGAGGACAAGACAAAATTCGGTATTTTAGCCTATGCTGTAAATACCATGAAGTCTGTCATGACGGATCAGGTATTTAACATTAAGGTTGAGACAGAAAATGGAAATTATGTTGGTGAAGCTAGCCATGTTTTGGTTCTCTTGACAAATTACTTCGCTGATAAGAAAATCTTTGAAGAAAACAAAGATGGCTATGCCAATATTTTGATTCTGAAAGATGCGTCTCTATTCTCCAAATTATCCGTCATCCCTGATTTACTAAAAGGAGATGTTGTCGGCAATGATAATATTGAGTATATCAGAGCGCGTAATATTAAAATCTCTTCAGATAGTGAGTTGGAGTCAGACGTTGATGGCGATAAATCGGATAACCTACCTGTAGAAATCAAAGTCCTAGCTCAGCGAGTAGAAGTATTTTCAAAACCGAAAGAGTAGAAGGTAAAAATTAGTTTATTATTCACAACGAAATTAAGTTCTATATCAACGATTGGAGGAGGAATGAATTCTCTATTTGATGAATTTCGAACAATTTGTTCTCATTTAAACCAAGTCGGAATCACACCGACTCTCATGGGGTCCTTGGGGTTTGAATACCGATCAAATGAAGAATGGGGGCCGTCTGACATTGACATTCATGTGCCTGGTGACCCTAGAGGTTGGGAAGCACCCGATCATCTCAGAATTTATGAGTGGGACAAGATAATGAAAGTGATGAAACACTTAGGCTATGCCTTAATAGATATTCATGAGCATGAATTCCAAAAAGATGGTCTGAGTGTTGAATTCGGAAGTATCGATTCTTTACCTGATTTTGCAGGAGTTTCGGAATCGGATATAGAGTTGATTCATCTCGAAAACATCACTTTTCGTCTTCCAAGTTTGGAACAGTTTTTAAGTATTTACAAGGCTTCTTCCCAAGATTCTTATCGAAATGAGCACAATAACAATAAGGATTTTAAAAAGATCGAGTGGCTGGAAAGACATTTGTAAATTATCATATGAAAAGTAGCAAGTTGTAAGACTGGCTGCTTTTTAATTTATAGAACTAAACCACTAGAATCTACGGACAAAGCTTGAAAATAAAATACGAAAGTAGTATACTAGAATTACAACCATGAAAACGTTTGCGTAAAATTTGAATTAAAACTCTAGGAGACAAATTAATGGAATTAAGTGCTATTTACCATAGGCCTGAGTCAGAGTATGCCTATCTTTACAAGGATAAGAAACTTCATATTCGGATTCGAACTAAGAAAGGGGACATTGAAAGCATCAACTTGCACTATGGGGATCCTTTTATCTTTATGGAGGAGTCTTATCAGGATACAAAGGAAATGTTCAAGCTGACTTCTGACGCCATTTTTGATTATTGGCAGGTTGAAGTGTCCGTCGACTTTGCACGTATCCAGTATCTCTTTGAACTCAAGGATACAAAAGGCCAAAGTATTTTGTATGGCGATAAAGGGTGTGTGGAAAATTCTCTAGAAAATCTTCATGCCATTGGAAACGGATTTAAGTTGCCCTATCTTCATGAGATTGATGCCTGCCAGGTTCCTGATTGGGTTTCAAATACGGTATGGTATCAGATATTTCCTGAGAGATTTGCCAATGGAAATGCTCTATTAAATCCAGAAGGGACTTTAGACTGGGATTCATCTATCACACCTCGAAGTGATGATTTCTTTGGTGGTGATTTACAGGGGATTATTGACCATCTGGATTACTTGCAAGACTTGGGTATTACAGGTCTTTATCTCTGTCCCATTTTTCAATCTACGAGCAATCATAAGTACAATACGACGGATTACTTAGAAATTGACCGTCATTTTGGAGACAAGGAAAGCTTTCGGGAACTGGTAGAGCAAGCTCATCAGCGTGGTATGAAAATTATGCTGGATGCGGTATTTAACCATATTGGTTCGCAATCGCCTCAATGGCAAGATGTTATCAAAAATGGTGAGCAATCTGCTTATAAGGATTGGTTCCATATTCAACAATTCCCAGTGACAACTGAAAAGCTAGCAAATAAGAGAGAGTTACCCTATCATGCCTTTGGTTTCGAGGACTATATGCCCAAGCTAAATACAGCCAATCCAGAGGTCAAGGACTATCTCTTAAAGGTTGCGACTTATTGGATTGAAGAGTTTGATATCGATGCTTGGCGTTTGGATGTGGCTAATGAGATTGACCATCAGTTTTGGAAGGATTTTCGCAAGGCAGTTTTAGCTAAAAAGCCTGATCTTTACATCCTGGGAGAAGTCTGGCATACGTCTCAGCCTTGGTTAAATGGAGATGAGTTCCATGCGGTCATGAATTATCCTTTATCTGATAGTATCAAGGACTATTTCTTACGAGGAATTAAGAAGATTGATCAGTTCATCGATGAAATCAATGGTCAGTCTATGTATTACAAACAGCAGATTTCAGAGGTTATGTTTAATCTCTTGGATTCGCATGATACAGAACGAATCTTGTGGACGGCAAATGAAGATGCTCAACTGGTTAAATCAGCCCTAGCCTTTCTCTTTTTACAAAAGGGAACACCCTGCATTTATTACGGAACCGAGTTAGCTTTAACCGGAGGACCAGACCCAGATTGTCGACGTTGTATGCCTTGGGAACGTGTATCAAGTGACAATGATATGCTGAATTTCATGAAGAAATTGATCCAGATTCGCAAACATGCGTCAGCAACCATTCAGCATGGCAAGTATAGTCTCCAAGAAATCAAAGCTGATGTAGTAGCTTTGCAGTGGAAATATGAAGGGCGAATCCTCAAAGCGATTTTCAACCAATCAAAGGAAGATTATCATTTACAAAAAGAAGCAGTAGTCTTAGCAACCAATTACCAAGAATTGGAGAATCAGCTTCTCATCTTTCCAAAAGGATTTGTGATTTTTCATTAAAGATCAATTAAGAGTGACAGGAAAATTGTTGTATAGAGAGCTTTTTACAAACAGACTATTTGTCGTCTTGCTACAATTGGTATATAATTTAACTTAGTAAAAATAGGAGGACTAAACGAATGGAATTAAAAGATTTTACAGAAAAAGAACAGGAAATGATTAAGAAGGGACTTACGACGTCTAAGATTAGTGACAAGGAAACTGCTGAGAAGATTCTTGCTCTAGTACCACAAGACTTGATTAAGCGAATTCCGTTTTTTGTAAGAAAACATGCTACGACACGTACGATTAAACGCATTTCAATTGAACACCCTGAACTCTACGCTGCAGCTCAAACAAGTGGTGAGATTCCAGAAAAAGAACGCGAAGAATTACGTCAGATTATCACGACTATCTTTGAACAAAAGATGAATAAGCATAGTATTAAGTAGAGAATGAAAAAATATTTTATTGGCGGTTTGGGAAGCAATGTCTATCATAGCAAGGATTTTTTTNAAGAACTAAATTCGCAGATTTATTTTNTAAATCCATATGAAAAGCATCTTCGAGATGAAACAGAATTGAAATCATGGTTTAAAAAATCGATAGAAGAGGAAGAATCTATCTGTCTGATAGGCCATTCTCTGGGAGGTGATTTGGCGCGTTATCTTGCATCGGAATTTGACGAAGTGAAGAAACTGATTCTTTTGGATGGTGGCTATCTAGATTTAGATAAGATTTTACCTTTAGATACAGAGTTAGAGGAAGCTAAAAACTATATCGAATCTCAAGTCGTTTCAGACTTATCTCTTCTTATTTCTAAAGAGAAATCTGAAGCAAAGTATTGGTCAGAAAATATGGAGGAAGCTGTAAGACAGTCTTATCACTGGAATGCGGAGTGTAATAGATATGAGTTGACTATCAATTATGAAAATATAAAAGCGATTCTCCGCCTACGAAGAAAAATCCAAGCTTTTAAGAGAGAAGTGGGAGATGCTTTGTTTATCAGTCCTCGCTATCCTAATGAAGATACATGGAGAGAGGAAACTCTAAAAGAATTGCCAGACTATTTTGATACTATTTTTCTAGAGAACTTTGGCCATGAGCTTTATACTGAAGCACCTAGAGCAATCGCTAGTCTGATTAATGAGTGGCTCGCTTATTCTCAATGAGCTACTTGTATTGCTTGAAAAAAAGCATGTTTTTGCCAATGCTAATAAACGAACTGCTTTATTCGTTTTGGTGAAATTTATACAATTAAATGGCTATCGTTTTTCTGTTACCATTAAATAAGCACAAGATTCGTTAAGATACATTTAAAAGAACTAGTGGACTAGTTCTTTTTATATCCGCTTTCACATTATACAACTTATAAAAATATATATAAAATATTATTTTTCCGAACAAAAATAGATATTTTTTCAAAAAAGTACTTTACAGAGTGTTAGAAGTATGTTATAGTAATAAAGCTTAGAAAATGAGATGATGTTTTCTAGCAAATATAAACCCGAGTAAAAAATGCCTACGGACAGGCAGGGTTGAATGCCGAAGCGTGGTTGAAAAACCATATTATTGATAGGGTTAAAAGCCTACTTTTATAAGTTGATGTTAGGACACTTGTCCTAATTCATAAATTTTTAGTGTGGTGAAAGCACACGTCATCTTGTGAAACGATCAATAAAGTACGTAATATTTGCTACTAGAGAGTTAGGAAACATCGGGAACAGACATACTCAACAGAAACAAACATAAAAACGTCAGAAGATTGCAGAGCAGGTGAAATCCTGCTCTTTTTTCATGAGTCAACCTTTAGTTCCTTAGTTTTCATAAGGTCCTAAAAATATTGAAAGGAGTATGTCTTGAAAGAGTTAGATCAAAACCAAGCCCCAATTTATGAGGCCTTGGTGAAGTTACGCAAGAAACGGATTGTTCCCTTTGATGTTCCAGGTCACAAGCGTGGACGAGGAAATCCAGAACTTGTTGAACTACTAGGAGAAAAATGTGTTGGCATTGATGTCAATTCGATGAAACCCTTGGATAATTTAGGCCATCCCATTTCGATTATTCGGGATGCAGAGGAGCTGGCTGCAGATGCTTTTGGAGCTAGCCATGCTTTTCTCATGATTGGAGGAACAACTTCATCGGTACAGACTATGATTCTGGCAACCTGCAAGGCAGGAGATAAGATTATTCTGCCACGAAATGTCCACAAATCTGCTATTAATGCGCTGGTTCTATGTGGTGCTATTCCCATCTATATCGAGATGAGTGTAGATCCTAAGATTGGTATCGCTTTAGGTCTTGAAAATGACCGAGTAGCCAAAGCCATAAAGGACCATCCAGATAGCAAGGCCATTTTGATTAACAATCCTACTTATTACGGCATATGTTCAGATCTAAAGGGTTTGACAGAAATGGCTCATGAAGCTGGCATGATGGTTTTGGTAGATGAGGCCCACGGAGCGCACCTACATTTTACTGATAAACTTCCAATTTCTGCTATGGATGCAGGTGCTGATATGGCAGCAGTTTCCATGCATAAGTCTGGTGGGAGTTTGACACAAAGCTCGCTTCTTTTAATCGGAGAGCAGATGAATCCTGAATACGTTCGTCAGATCATCAACCTGACCCAGTCAACATCTGCCTCTTACTTGTTGATGGCTAGTTTAGATATTTCACGTCGCAACTTGGCCCTTCGTGGTAAAGAGTCGTTTGAGAAGGTCATTGAGCTATCCGAGTACGCCCGACGTGAAATTAATGCTATCGGTGGCTACTATGCCTACTCAAAAGAGTTAATAGATGGTGTGTCAGTATGTGATTTTGATGTAACCAAGCTGTCAGTTTACACTCAGGGTATTGGCTTAACAGGTATCGAGGTTTACGACCTCCTACGAGACGAATACGACATTCAGATTGAGTTTGGTGATATTGGCAATATCTTGGCCTATATTTCGATTGGTGACCGTATCCAAGACATCGAGCGCTTGGTTGGTGCTCTGGCTGATATCAAGAGACTCTATTCACGAGATGGGAAGGACTTGATAGCAGGAGGATATATTCAGCCCGAGTTGGTGTTATCTCCTCAGGAAGCCTTCTATTCAGAGAGAAAAAGTTTGTTTTTAGACGAATCTGTTGGACAGGTCTGTGGGGAATTTGTCATGTGCTATCCTCCAGGGATTCCTATCTTGGCTCCTGGAGAACGCATTACACAAGAAATTGTCGATTATATCCAATTTGCCAAGGAACGTGGTTGTTCCCTCCAAGGGACGGAAGATCCTGAGGTCAATCACATCAACGTCATTAAGAGAAAGGAGAACTAGATGGATTTATGGTTTTCTGAAGTTCATACTCCAGATGTGAAATTGTCCCTGAGAACAGCCAAGCAACTCTACGCTGGTAAAAGTGAATGGCAGGATATCGAGGTATTGGATACGCCAGCTTTTGGAAAGATATTGATTTTAAATGGGCATGTCTTATTCTCGGATGCGGATGATTTCGTCTACAACGAAATGACCGTCCACGTTCCCATGGCTGTCCACCCAAATCCCAAGAAAGTCTTGGTTATTGGGGGTGGTGACGGTGGTGTTGCCCAAGTATTAACCCTCTATCCTGAGCTGGAACAAATCGATATCGTGGAACCAGATGAGATGTTGGTTGAGGTCTGTCGTGAGTATTTCCCAGATTTTGCTGCAGGGCTAGATGATCCTCGTGTTACCATTTACTACCAAAATGGGCTACGCTTTTTGCGAAACTGCGAAGATGATTACGATATCATTATCAACGATGCGACAGATCCATTTGGACATACGGAAGGGCTCTTTACCAAGGAATTTTACGGTAACAGTTACAGAGCCTTGAAAGAAGACGGTATCATGATTTACCAGCATGGGAGTCCCTTCTTTGACGAGGATGAGTCGGCTTGCCGAAGCATGCACCGTAAGGTTAATCAAGCCTTTCCAATCAGTCGAGTCTACCAAGCCCACATCCCAACCAGTCCAGCTGGCTATTGGTTGTTTGGATTTGCATCGAAAAAATACCACCCTGTCAAAGATTTTGACAAAGAAGGCTGGAAAAAACGCCAGCTTTTCACAGAATACTACACTGCAAACTTACACGTGGGAGCCTTTATGTTGCCCAAGTATGTTGAGGACATTTTAGAAGAAGAGGAAGGAAAAAAATGAGTCGTTTACTAGTTATTGGATGTGGGGGAGTTGCCCAAGTTGCTATTTCAAAGATTTGTCAAGATAGCAAAACTTTTACAGAGATTATGATTGCTAGCCGTACTAAGTCAAAATGTGATGACTTGAAAGCGAAGCTAGAAGGTAAAACAACTACAAAGATTGAGACAGCTGCTCTTGATGCTGACAAGGTAGATGAAGTGATTGCCCTGATTGAAAGCTACAAACCAGAAGCTGTTTTGAACGTAGCTTTACCATATCAAGATTTAACAATTATGGACGCTTGTTTGGCAACAGGTGTTCACTATATCGATACAGCCAACTACGAAGCAGAAGACACAGAAGACCCTGAATGGCGTGCCATCTACGAAAAACGTTGTAAGGAACTTGGCTTTACAGCCTACTTTGACTACTCATGGCAGTGGGCTTATCAAGAGAAATTCAAAGAAGCAGGCTTGACCGCTCTGCTTGGTTCTGGTTTTGACCCAGGTGTGACCAGCGTTTTTTCAGCTTACGCCCTTAAACATTATTTTGATGAAATCCACTATATCGACATTTTAGACTGTAATGGTGGTGACCACGGTTATCCGTTTGCAACAAACTTCAACCCAGAAATCAATCTACGCGAGGTTTCTGCTCCAGGTTCTTACTGGGAAGATGGAAAATGGGTCGAAGTGGAAGCTATGTCAATCAAGCGCGAGTATGATTTCCCTCAGGTCGGACAAAAAGACATGTATCTCCTTCATCACGAAGAAATCGAATCATTGGCCAAGAACATTCCAGGGGTCAAACGCATTCGTTTCTTTATGACTTTTGGTCAATCTTACTTGACGCACATGAAATGTCTTGAAAATGTTGGACTCCTTCGTACGGATGCCATTAACTTTAATGGACAAGACATCGTTCCAATCCAATTCTTAAAAGCCTTACTTCCAGATCCTGCAAGCCTTGGTCCACGCACTGTTGGTAAAACCAATATTGGATGTATCTTTACAGGTGTCAAAGATGGTGTTGAAAAGACCATTTACATCTACAATGTTTGTGACCATCAGGAATGTTACGCAGAAGTTGGTTCACAAGCTATTTCTTACACGACAGGAGTTCCAGCCATGATTGGGACAAAATTGGTTATGAACGGAACTTGGAAACAAGCTGGAGTGTATAATCTTGAAGAGTTAGATCCAGATCCATTCATGGAAGCTTTGAATGAGTATGGTTTACCTTGGGTTGTGGTTGAAAATCCACAAATGGTGGACTGATGAAGTTAGAACAAGTACCAACACCAGCTTACGTCATTGACTTGGCAAAGTTAGAAGCCAATTGCCGCATTCTACAATATGTTCAAGAAGAAGCTGGTTGCAAGGTTTTGCTTGCCCAGAAGGCCTATTCCCTCTACAAAACCTATCCCTTGATTAGCCAGTATCTATCTGGCACAACTGCAAGTGGTCTCTATGAAGCTAAGCTCGCTAGAGAAGAGTTCCCGGGGGAAGTTCATGTATTTGCACCAGCTTTCAAGGATGCTGACTTGGAGGAATTGCTTGAGATAACAGACCATATCGTCTTTAACTCAGAGAGACAGTTGCGTAAACATGGGGCTCGTTGTCGGGATGCTGGTATAAGTGTGGGTTTGCGACTTAACCCTCAGTGTTCAACTCAAGGAGATCACGCTCTCTATGATCCCTGCGCACCAGGTTCTCGTTTTGGAGTTACTCTAGACAAGATACCAAGTGATTTGCTGGATTTGGTTGACGGCCTTCATTTTCATACCCTTTGCGAGCAAGGAGCAGATGATTTAGAGACAACTTTGAAAGCTGTAGAAGCGCAGTTTGGTCCCTACTTACATCAAGTCAAATGGCTCAATATGGGGGGAGGACATCACATCACGAGAGAAGGTTACGATGTGGATTTACTGATTTCAGAAATCAAGCGTATCCGAGAAACTTACAATCTTGAAATCTATATCGAGCCGGGTGAAGCCATTGCGCTCAATGCGGGTTATCTAGCAACTGAGGTATTAGATATTGTAGAAAACGGTATGGAAATCTTAGTTTTAGATGCCTCTGCGACCTGCCATATGCCTGACGTACTTGAGATGCCCTATCGTCCACCTTTGAGAAATGGATTTGCTGCTCAGGAAAAACTCCATACCTATAGACTTTCTTCCAATACCTGTCTGACGGGTGATGTGATCGGCGATTATAGTTTTGAAAATCCAGTTCAAATCGGTGATAGACTTTATTTTGAAGACATGGCTATTTACTCATTTGTTAAAAATAATACCTTTAACGGTATTGGATTGCCAAGTCTCTATCTCATGGACGATCAGGGTGACTGTAGCTTAGTCAAAGCCTTCGGATATCAAGATTTTAAAGGGAGATTATCATGATGGACAGTCCAAAAAAATTAGGCTATCGCATGCCAGCAGAGTACGAACCCCATCATGGTACCCTCATGATATGGCCGACTCGACCAGGATCATGGCCTTTTCAAGGAAAAGCTGCTAAAGCAGCATTTAGCCAGATTATAAAAACCATATCAGAAGGGGAAAGAGTCTATCTTTTGGTGGGCCAAGACTACTTAGCTGAAGCCCAAGACTACCTTGGAGATAGCGTTGTTTATTTAGACATTCCCACCAATGATGCCTGGGCGCGTGATACTGGCCCAACCATTCTCCTTAATGATAAAAGGGAAAAGTTGGCAGTCGATTGGTCTTTCAATGCTTGGGGTGGAGCTGTAGATGGTCTCTACCAAAACTATGAAGATGATGATCAAGTAGCCAGTCGTTTTGCTGAGGCCTTGGAAATGCCTGTTTATGATGCTAAACCTTTTGTCCTAGAAGGAGGAGCAATCCATAGCGATGGTCAAGGAACCATTCTCGTGACTGAAAGTTGCTTGCTTAGTCCTGGTCGCAATCCTCATCTTAGTAAAGAAGAAATTGAGAGAAGATTATTGGACTATCTAGGTGCTGAAAAAGTTATCTGGCTTCCTTATGGTATTTATCAGGATGAAACCAATGAACACGTTGATAATGTTGCAGCCTTCGTTGGTCCTGCAGAGCTTGTTTTGGCTTGGACAGATGATCAAAACGATCCTCAGTATGCCATGTCAAAAGCAGATCTGGAACTCTTAGAGCAAGAGACAGATGTAAAAGGGCGTCCCTTCACCATTCATAAACTTCCAATTCCAGCTCTTCATCAAGTTGTAACCAAAGAGGATCTGCCAGGCTACATCTATGAAGAAGGAGAAGAAGAGCGATACGCAGGTGAAAGGCTTGCTGCTTCCTATGTCAATTTCTATATTGCTAACAAGGCAGTCTTGGTTCCCCAGTTTCAAGATGTCAATGACCAAGTGGCCTTAGATATCCTCAGTAAGTGTTTCCCAGACCGTAAAGTTGTCGGAATTCCAGCCAGAGATATTCTCTTAGGTGGTGGCAATATCCACTGTATCACCCAACAAATCCCAGAATAGGAGAAAAAGATGAGAAATGTAAGAGTTGCAGCCATTCAGATGCAATGCGCTAAGGATGTGGCAACAAATATCCAAACCGCAGAGCGTTTAGTACGTCAGGCTGCAGAACAAGGCGCACAAATTATTCTCTTGCCTGAGTTGTTTGAACGTCCCTATTTCTGTCAGGAACGTCAGTATGACTACTACCAGCAGGCCCAGTCGGTGACAGACAATACAGCTATTCAGCATTTTAAAGTGCTTGCTAAGGAACTACAAGTTGTTTTACCAATCAGTTTCTATGAAAAAGATGGCAATGTCTTGTATAACTCTATTGCCGTCATTGATGCAGATGGTGAGGTGCTAGGCGTTTATCGAAAGACCCACATACCAGATGATCATTATTATCAAGAAAAGTTTTATTTCACGCCTGGCAACACAGGTTTCAAGGTCTGGGATACTCGCTATGCCAAGATTGGGATCGGTATCTGTTGGGATCAATGGTTCCCTGAAACAGCCCGCTGTCTTGCATTGAATGGGGCAGAATTGCTCTTTTATCCTACAGCTATCGGTTCAGAGCCAATTTTGGATACAGATAGTTGTGGTCATTGGCAACGTACCATGCAAGGACACGCAGCAGCAAATATTGTTCCAGTTATTGCAGCCAATCGTTATGGATTAGAAGAAGTCACTCCAAATGAGGAAAATGGTGGACAAAGTTCCAGTCTTGACTTTTACGGTTCATCCTTTATAACGGATGAAACAGGAGCTATTCTAGAGCAAGCTGAAAGACAAGGAGAAGCTGTTCTGTTAGCAACTTATGACCTTGATAAGGGAGCAAGCGAACGCCTAAACTGGGGCTTGTTTCGTGATAGAAGACCCGAAATGTATCAACGCATTACGGACTAGTAGGGGAGAAATGAGAGATTCATTCTGCTAGACTAACTTCTTATTAGCAACTATAAGATACTAGGTCATCTAGCAAGTGGATTTTATATTTTAACTCTCTAAGGCTTTCTCGCGCTTTTATGCGAGGAGCTTTTCTGTTTAAGCTTTATCAATAAAACATGCTATAATAGTTGCAGAAAGGTTAGTATTTATGGCTAGGATATTGGTTATTGAAGACAATAGTGACATTCAAGAGATTTTGCGAACACTTCTTACTGAGGAGCATGAGGTGATTCAGGCCTTTTCTGGTACAGAAGGAATCATGCTTTTTGACCAAGGTGGGATTGACCTCGTTTTGCTAGATATCATGCTTCCTGGGAAAAATGGGGATCAGGTTTTAAAAGCCATCAGGGAACAAAGTCAAACTCCAGTCATTATGCTAACAGCTTTGAGCGATAAGAAGTTAATCAGTCAATACCTCTTAGACGGTGCCAATGATTACATAGTCAAACCTTTTGATTTGGACGAAGTCTTTGCAAGAGTTACTGTTCAGTTACGTCAAAGTGCAGAAAAACAGCCTGCAGAAATTGTAAAAACTGAAAATCTGCCACAAAACTTGAAAAATATCCAGTTTGATGCCGAAAGTTTTGAAATCAAAAATAGTCAGGAAACGATTCGTCTTGCCAAGAAAGAATGCTTGATTCTCCAAACTCTCCTCAAACATCCTAAGAAAATTTTCACCAAGGAAGAACTTTATGAATTGGTCTGGGAGGATAGCTACCTACCTGGAGATAATACTCTCAATACGCATTTGAGTAATCTTCGAAAAAAATTAAACCAGCTTGACCCAAATCAAGAATATATTGAAACCATCTGGGGAGTTGGGGTAAGATTAAAAGGAGACAAGCAATGACCTACATGATAATTTTTGTCCTACTAGTACTCCTAATTATTTTATCGATTGCATTGATTCGCTACCATCTAGCACCTAAAAACTTGAGTCAACAGATTGAAGACAAGATTCTCACAGGTAGTATGAAAAGAGTCGGAGTCAGCATTTTTTCCAAACATTTTTTACATCTCTACCAGCAAATTGAAAATCTATTTCAGGAAGTAGAACAATCTCGATTGGTGATGAAAAGGGAAAAACAGACTCTGGATATGGCCATCAGCAATATCGCCCATGATATTCGAACACCTTTGACTATCGCTTCAGGTTACACCCAACAATTGATAAAGTCTCCTGAAAACAAAGCAGAAACCTTACAAAAAATCGCCCAGCATCTTGATTTAGTTTCCAAACGTTTGGAGGCTCTCCTAGAATACCGTCGTTTGATGGAAGGAGCTGTCAAACCGAAACTTGAAGAAGTGGATTTTTCAGCTTTTATTACCAAAAAAACTCTGGCTTATTATGATGTTTTTCAAGCGGCGAATATCACGCTTGATTTTAAGGTTGAAGCTGGTTTAACAACGAGGACTGATGAAGACTTGCTGGATCGAATTTTACAAAATTTGCTTGGAAATGTCCTCAAACATGGCAAGGAAGAAGCGCGGCTATCTTTGAGAAAGGAAAAGGCACAGCTTGTCTTAGAGATTGCAAACCTTGTTAAACAGCCCATCAAAAGAATAGAAAATCTCAGCAACCGTTTTTATTCTGAAAATCTATCAGACACCGAAGAATCCTCTGGTTTAGGCCTTTATATTACTGAAGAATTATGCCATCTTCTCGGTGCAGAGATGAAACTAAGCACAGATGGGCAGTGGTTATCGGTTTTTATTCACTTTTAACGAAATAAACCTCCTCTGTAGGCTAGAGGAGGTCTTTTTTATAGACTTTTCTTTTTGAAAACTGCCAGTCCACTTAGATTAAAGATTACAATAACAGCTAAGGTAACTATAAGGGTATAGAAAATGGATTCACTATTAGCAGTCATAGCATAGGAAAAATGCAAGGATAAATATGGTAAAAAATTGATATTTGGAAAAATGATCATTGGCATAGAAAGGATGATAGAGCTGACCAAATATCCAATAAATACTGCAAGATAAGAATGAGTCAGGTAGAGAATAAAGGAAATAATGGAAAGCCAAGCGAGTAGGCATAGAAATTGAAGGAAAATCATTAAGAGGAGATTGGCAATAAAACCATCAGGCATCGTACCAAGTCCGTTCAGTAGAGTTGAGGGAACAAAAGCAATCACAAGGCTGGCGATGAGTTGTAAGAGAGCGATACTTGCTAGAACAAAGGATTTAGCGAAGAAAAATTCTGTACGAGAAACGCCAACTGTCAAACTATTTTTATAAAGCTTGCCGATTAGATCGACCCCAAGAACTAAACATGTTAGAATAATGCAGAGAAAAACAAGGTTTGAATCATTGCTAGACGCATTGATAAGAGCTTGAATACCGTCCCAACCATGGGTTGGAATTTCTGGTTCTTCTGTCTGGATTGCCATCAGATGGCCTGTAGCCCCGATAGTGGCACCCATTAGCAAGAGGACAAAGAGAATGAATTCTGTAATCCAGAATCCTTTGGAGCGGAAAAGACGGTAAAAGTCTGCTTGAATGGTATGTATCATGATTTTCCTCCTATTGGACCAATTGAGTGAAGTATTCTTCTAGGTTTTGACGGGCATAGTAAATCTCGTCAATGTCAACATCTGCCAAGGTTAATTCCTTAAGAATCTGTTTGACATCTTGTTCATTTCCAAAGATATGGATTTCATTTTCAGGGTTCACTACCTTAAACTGGAGTTGGATTTGTTCTTTCAATACTTGACAAGCTTTCTCTTTATCAGATGTCTTAAGAACAATATAATCCTCACTTAGTGTTTCAAATTCAGCTTTGCTGATTTCGCGGATAATCTTGCCTTGATCTAAAATACCAAAACGATTAGCTAGGAGATAGAGTTCTGACAAGATATGGCTAGAGATGAGAATGGTGATTCCTTTCTCTTGATTGAGGCGTTGAATCATTAGACGAAACTCTTTGATACCTATTGGGTCGAGACCGTTGATAGGTTCATCTAATATCAGGAAGTCTGGTTTAGATAGAAGGGCAATGGCGATACCAAGTCTTTGTTTCATTCCTAGCGAGAAATCACGAAAGACTTTTTTACCTGTATCTGGCAAACCTACATAGTCCAGCGTTTCTCGAATGACTATATCAGCATTTGGAATATGACGAATCATACAGTAATATTTCAAATTTTGGTAGGCTGTTAAGTGATTATGAGCTACAGGCGATTCGATCACTGAACCTACTCGAGATAGAGCCTTGGTCCACTCATTTTCCGAATGGCTAGAAAAGAGGGAAACAGTTCCCTTATCCGCAAATAGTAGTTGCGTAATGATTTTTATCAAGGTGGTTTTCCCAGCTCCGTTCTTCCCGATAAGTCCATAAATATCTCCCTCTCTTATCGTTAGATGAAGATCCTGAAGAATAGCTTGTTTGGCAAAGTTTTTGGACAATCCATGAATGTCGAGTACTGTTTTCATGATTCTCTCCTTTTGATTTATTTTGATAACTTTAGTATAAAGCATAGAAATCAAAGAAAGCTCAAGCATTTCTAAAGAGTTTCTAAAGTTTTAGGAATTCTTAAATATCAAAACCCAGTTGACACGAACTGGGCTTCTTAATTATAAAATATATTTCTCAATCGCACGCGCAACGCCGTCTTCTTCGTTGCTGGCTGTAACATCATCAGCTAGGGATTTGACATAATCGCTGGCATTTCCCATTGCAACACCAAGCCCAGCAAACTGGAGCATTTCGATATCGTTATTGGCATCGCCCATAGCCATGATTTCTGCGGAATCAATCTTCAAAATCTCTGCTAGTCGTGAAAGAGCAGTGGCCTTTGTCGTTCCAAGTGGCATGGCTTCATAAATGACAGGCTGCGAACGAACTCCGCTAAATCGTTGGCAGAGTTCTGTAGCAAAACGCTGCTCAAAATCGTCTGTTTGTTCTTTTGTTCCTAAAAACATACCTTGGAACATGCGGTACTTGCCACTAGTCGCTTCCTCAAGAGAAATTTCAGTCAGGTCTGAAAAGACTAGTTTAGCATCATTTTGGATGACTTGATTGGGCTTGCCACCGAGGACAAAATAATGCTCCTCATCAAAAAGAGTCAACTGAACATCGCTTTTTTCAGCAAGCTCGTAGAGATATTCAATGTCAGCTGGACTGAGTTCTTGCCAGTCAACTAGCCCCCAATCACTTGTCTGGTGAGTTGAACAACCGTTGTTAACAATCACATACTCATTCTGGAGGTCAAGCCCCAGTTTTTTGTAGTAGGGGAGGACACCGAAAAGCGGGCGCCCCGTACAGAGAACCAGTTTGACACCTTTTTCAATAGCTTTGTGAATAGCAGTAATATGAGCTTGTGGGATTTCCTTGGCTTCATTGAGGAGGGTTCCGTCCATATCCAAGGCCAATAGTTTAATCATAAGACTTCCTTCTTTATCTTTTGGAATTATTATAGCATATTTTGGAGGAAAGGAGGAGGAATCTTCGGGCTAATCATGGTATAATAAAAGGTAATGAAAAATTCTAACGAGGCTGAGATGAAATTACTTTATACAGATATTCGGACTTCTTTGACAGAAATTCTAACCAGGAAAGCTGAAGAGCTAGTTGCTGTGGGCAAGCGGGTCTTCTACATCGCTCCCAACTCCCTTTCTTTTGAAAAGGAGCGCACCGTGCTAGAATGCTTGCCCCAGCAGGCTTCTTTTGCGATTACTGTCACGCGCTTTGCTCAAATGGCTCGTTACCTGGTCTTGAATGATTTGCCGGCTAAGACAAGTCTAGATGACATCGGTCTTGGGATGGCTTTTTATAAGTGCCTTGCGGAACTAGACCCCAAGGACTTGCGTGTTTATGGAGCTATCAAGCAGGATCCTCAATTTATCCAGCAGTTGATAGAGCTTTACCACGAGATGACCAAGGCTCAGATGAGTTTTTTGGACTTGGAGAGTTTGACGGATGAGGACAAGAGGGCCGATTTACTCTTGATTTTTGAGAAAGTAACGGCTTATCTCAATCAAGGCCAGTTGGCTCAAGGAAGTCAGTTATCCCATTTGATTGAGGCTATTGAGAATGACAAAGTTAGTAGTGATTTTACTCAAATCGCCTTGGTTATTGATGGATTTACCCGTTTTTCTGCTGAGGAAGAACGGATTGTAGACTTACTTCACGGCAAGGGTGTTGAGATTGTCATTGGAGCTTATGCTAGTAAGAAAGCTTATACCAGTCCATTCGCTGAAGGCAATCTCTATCAGGCCAGTGTGGAGTTTCTCCATCATCTAGCCTCTAAATACCAAACACCTGCTCAGGATTATTCTCAAACTCATGAGAAGATGGATAGTTTTGACAAGGCCTCTCGTTTGCTGGAGTCTTCTTATGACTTTTCAGAACTCACATTGGATGTCGATGAGAAGGACCGTGAAAACTTACAAATCTGGTCTTGTTTGACGCAAAAAGAAGAGTTGGAGTTGGTGGCCCGTAGCATCCGTCAGAAATTACACGAGAACTCAAATCTGAGTTACAAGCATTTTCGTATTCTCTTGGGCGATGTAGCTTCTTATCAGTTATCGCTGAAAACCATTTTTGACCAGTATCAGATTCCTTTCTATCTAGGCAAAAGCGAATCCATGGCTCATCATCCCTTGACACAGTTTGTCGAGTCTATTTTAGCTTTGAAACGCTATCGTTTCCGACAGGAAGATGTGATTAATCTTCTTAGAACTGGCTTGTATACTGACCTCAATCAGGCTGATATTGATTCTTTTGAGCAATATATACGCTATCTTGGTATCAATGGCTTGCCAGCCTTTCAGCAAACCTTCACCAAATCCCACCATGGAAAGTTTGATTTAGGGCATTTAAATGCTCTTCGTCTGCGTATTTTAACACCTCTTGAAACCCTCTTTGCCAGTCGAAAACAAAAGACTGAAAATCTCCTACAAAAATGGAATGTCTTTCTAAAAGAGGGAGCGGTGACCAAGCAGTTGCAAGATTTGACAGCCACTATGGAAGCTGTAGAACAGGAAAGACAAGCCGAAGTTTGGAAGGCTTTCTGTCATGTTTTAGAACAATTTGCGACTGTTTTTGCTGGTTCACAGGTTAGTCTAGATGACTTCCTAGCCTTGCTCCATTCTGGAATGAGTCTATCTCAATACCGTACTATTCCAGCGACAGTGGGCACCGTTCTGGTGCAGAGTTACGATTTGATTGCGCCCTTAACAGCTGACTTTGTCTATGCCATTGGTCTGACTCAGGATAATTTGCCAAAAATTGCTCAAAACACCAGTCTTTTGACAGACGAAGAAAGACAAAATTTAAACCAAACGACTGAAGAGGGAGCGCAATTGCTGATTGCCAGCAGTGAAAACCTCAAGAAAAATCGCTACACTATGCTTTCCTTGGTTAATTCTGCTCGTAAAGAGTTAATCTTGTCGGCTCCAAGCCTTTTTAACGAAAGTGAAAGCAAGGAATCTGCCTATCTTCAAGAGCTGATCCATTTGGGATTTAGTCGAAAAGAGAGGAGGATGAATCACAAAGGGCTGTCTAAGGAAGATATGGGGTCCTATCACAGTCTTTTGTCCAGTCTGGTTGCCTATCACCAGCAGGGCGAGACGAGTGAGACTGAGCAAGATTTGACCTTTGTCAAGGTTCTGGCGCGTGTCATGGGTAAAAAACTAGACCAGCAAGGTCTGGAAAATCCAGCCCTCCCAACCAGTCCAAGCAGTAAGCAGTTGGCTAAGGACACCTTACAGGCTCTCTATCCTGCTGAACAGGAATTTTACCTGTCTACCTCTGGTTTGACGGAGTTTTATCGCAATGAATACAGTTATTTTCTTCGCTACGTTTTAGGCTTGCAGGAGGAATTGCGCCTGCGTCCAGATGCTCGTAGTCATGGGAATTTCTTACACCGCATTTTTGAACGCGCCTTGCAGTTACCTAACGAAGATTCCTTTGACCACCGTCTAGAACAAGCTATTCAAGAAACCAGTCAAGAACGCGAATTTGAAGCCATTTATCAGGAAAGTTTGGAAGCCCAGTTTACCAAGGAAGTTCTACTTGATGTTGCACGGACGACTGGACATATTCTCCGACACAATCCAGCCATCGAAACCATTAAAGAAGAGGCAAATTTTGGTGGAAAAGAGCAGGCCTTTATTCAATTGGATAATGGACGTAGTGTCTTTGTACGAGGCAAGGTTGACCGGATTGACCGTTTAAAAGCTGATGGAGCAATTGGAGTGGTAGACTACAAATCCAGTCTGACTCAGTTCCAGTTTCCTCATTTCTTTAATGGGCTTAATTCTCAGTTGCCAACTTATCTAGCTGCCTTAAAAAGAGAAGGGGAGCAGAACTTTTTCGGCGCTATGTACTTGGAAATGGCTGAACCTGTTCAATCTCTGATGGCCGTTAAAAGTCTGGCAGGTGCAGTAGTAGAAGCCAGCAAGTCTATGAAATACCAAGGACTCTTTTTAGAAAAAGAAAGCAGTCATTTGGGCGAATTTTACAATAAAAACAAGTCTAATCAGCTGACAGATGAGGAATTCCAGCTCCTACTGGATTACAATGCCCAACTTTATAAAAAAGCGGCTGAGAAGATTTTAGCAGGCCAGTTCGCCATTAACCCTTATACTGAAAATGGCAGAAGTATTGCACCGTATGTTCAGCAACATCAAGCCATCACAGGATTTGAAGCCAATTACCACTTGGGTCAAGCCCGTTTCTTAGAGAAGTTAGACCTAGCTGATGGTAAGCGTCTGGTTGGAGAAAAACTCAAGCAAGCTTGGTTTGAAAAAATAAGAGAGGAGTTGAATCGATGAAGCCTATTCCCTTTTTAACTGAGAAGGAAATTCAAAAACTGCAAGAAGCAGAAGCGCATTCGAGCAAGGAACAAAAGAAAACTGCCGAACAAATCGAAGCCATCTACACTTCTGGTCAGAATATCCTGGTCTCAGCATCGGCTGGTTCTGGTAAGACTTTTGTCATGGCCGAGCGTATTCTGGACCAATTAGCGCGTGGAGTGGAAATCAGTCAACTCTTTATCTCAACCTTTACTGTTAAGGCTGCGACTGAACTTAAAGAACGTTTAGAGAAAAAAATCAGCCAACAAATCCAAGAAACAGATGATATCGAGCTCAAACAACACTTGGGCCGCCAGTTGGCAGACCTACCCAACGCAGCCATCGGAACCATGGACTCTTTCACACAAAAATTCCTTGGCAAACATGGCTATCTGATTGATATTGCGCCTAATTTCCGTATTTTACAAAACCAAAGCGAACAACTCCTTCTAAAAAACGAAGTATTTCATGAGGTATTTGAAGCCCATTACCAAGGTAAACAGAAAGAGCCCTTTAGCCATTTGCTGAAAAATTTTGCAGGGCGTGGCAAGGATGAACGTGGTCTGCGCCAGCAGGTCTATAAAATCTATGACTTCCTCCAATCCACCAGCAATCCTCAGAAATGGCTGAGCGAGTCTTTCCTCAAAGGCTTTGAAAAAGCTGATTTTACCAGTGAAAAAGAAAAACTGACTGAGCAGATCAAACAAGCCATTTGGGATTTGGAAAGCTTTTTCCGTTATCATCTGGATAATGATGCCAAGGAGTTTCCAAAGGCTGCTTATCTAGAAAATGTTCAGTTAGTTCTGGATGAAATTGGCTCATTGAATCAGGAGTCCGATAGTCAGGCTTATCAAGCAGTGCTTGCGCGTGTTGTCGCAATTTCGAAAGAGAAAAATGGTCGGGCTCTGACAAATGCCAGTCGTAAGGCTGATTTGAAGCCACTGGTCGATGCCTACAACGAAGAGAGAAAGGCAAAGTTTGCTAAACTAGGACAACTGTCAGACCAGATAACCATTCTCGACTATCAAGAACGTTATCATGGAGATACCTGGGAGCTAGCTATAACCTTCCAGTCTTTCATGAGTGATTTTGTAGAAGCTTATCGTCAGAGAAAACGACAGGAAAATGCCTTTGAATTCGCTGATATCAGCCATTACACCATTGAGATTTTAGAGAAATTCCCGCAAGTTCGTGAAGCTTATCAGGAACGTTTCCACGAAGTCATGGTCGATGAGTATCAGGATACCAACCACATTCAAGAACGAATGCTGGAATTACTTTCTAATGGACACAATCGTTTTATGGTGGGAGATATCAAGCAGTCCATCTACCGTTTCCGTCAGGCAGACCCGCAGATTTTCAATGAAAAATTCCAACGTTATGCGCAAAATCCCCAAGAAGGCAAGCTCATTCTCCTCAAGGAAAATTTCCGAAGTAGTTCAGAAGTGCTGTCAGCAACCAATGATGTCTTTGAACGTCTCATGGACCAAGAGGTCGGCGAAATCAACTATGATAACATGCACCAGCTTGTTTTTGCCAATACCAAGCCGACTCCTAATCCAGACAACAAGGCAGAATTTCTTCTCTACGACAAGGACGATACAGGTGAGGAAGACGAGAGTCAAACAGAAACGAAACTAACAGGCGAAATGCGCTTAGTTATCAAGGAAATCCTTAAACTCCATAAGGAACAAGGTGTTGCCTTTAAAGAAATCGCCCTTCTGACCTCCAGTCGCAGTCGTAATGACCAGATTCTTCTCGCCCTGTCTGAGTACGGGATTCCTGTTAAAACCGACGGAGAGCAAAACAATTATCTCCAATCCCTAGAAGTGCAAGTCATGCTAGACACTCTTCGTGTCATTCATAATCCCCTGCAAGACTATGCCTTGGTTGCCCTTATGAAGTCTCCAATGTTTGGCTTTGATGAGGACGAGTTAGCACGTTTATCTCTTCAGAAAGCGGAGGATAAAGTCCAAGAAAATCTCTATGAGAAACTGGTCAATGCACAAAAAATGGTAAGTAGCCAAAAAGTCTTGATTCACTCAGCTCTAGCTGAGAAACTAAAGCAATTCATGGATATCTTGGTTTCTTGGCGCCTGTATGCCAAAACCCACTCCCTATATGACTTGATTTGGAAGATTTATAACGACCGTTTTTATTATGATTATGTGGGGGCTTTACCAAATGGTCTTGCTAGACAGGCTAATCTCTATGCACTAGCTCTGCGTGCTGATCAATTTGAAAAGAGCAATTTCAAAGGCTTGTCGCGTTTTATTGGTATGATTAACCAAGTTTTAGAAGCTCAGCACGATTTGGCAAGCGTGGCTGTCGCACCGCCAAAAGATGCAGTAGAGCTCATTACCATCCACAAAAGTAAAGGGCTAGAGTTTCCTTACGTCTTTATCCTCAATATGGATCAAGATTTCAACAAGCAAGACAGCATGTCAGAGGTCATTCTCAGTCGTAAAAATGGACTAGGTGTCAAGTATATTGCCAAGATGGAGACAGGAGCAGTGGAAGCCTACTACCCTAAAACCATCAAACTCTCCATTCCTAGTCTGACCTATAGACAGAACGAAGAAGAATTACAGCTGGCAAGCTACTCAGAGCAGATGCGTCTGCTGTATGTTGCCATGACGAGGGCTGAGAAAAAGCTCTATCTTGTCGGCAAGGGTTCTCGTGAAAAGCTGGAAGGCAAAGAATTTCCTGCAGCTAAAAATGGAAAACTAAACAGCAACACTAGACTTCAAGCCAAGAATTTCCAAGATTGGCTTTGGGCTATCAGTAAAGTATTTGCCAAGGATCATCTCAACTTTAGCTATCGTTTTGTTGGTGAAGATCAGCTAACTAGAGAAGCTATCGGAGAGTTGGAAAACAAGAGCCCTCTCCAAGATAGCTCTCAAGCAGACAATCGTCAGTCAGAAACCATCAAAGAAGCTCTTGAAATGCTGAAAGAGGTAGAAGTCTATAATACTCTTCACCGCGCAGCTATTGAATTGCCAAGTGTTCAAACCCCAAGTCAAATCAAGAAATTCTACGAACCAGTTATGGATATGGAAGGTGTCGAGATTGCAGGTCAAGGTCAGTCAGTAGACAAGAAAATCAGCTTTGATTTGCCAGATTTTTCAACCAAAAAAAAGGTAACAGGAGCTGAGATTGGTAGTGCTACCCACGAACTCATGCAGAGAATTGACCTCAGTCAGCAACCAACACTTGCTAGCCTGACAGAAACTCTCAAACAAGTTCAAACCAGCCCAGCTGTTAGGGACAAGATTAACCTTGCTAAAATTCTTGCATTCTTTGACACAGCACTCGGTCAGGAAATTCTCGCTAATACCGACCATCTTTATCGCGAGCAACCTTTCTCCATGCTCAAACGAGACCAAAAGAGTCAGGAATACTTTGTTGTCCGTGGAATCTTGGACGGCTATCTGCTTTATGAGGACAGAATTGTTCTGTTCGACTACAAGACAGACCGCTATGATGAACCAAGTCAACTCATAGACCGTTATCGTGGTCAGTTAGCCCTATACGGAGAGGCTTTATCTCGAGCCTATTCGATTGAAAATATTGAGAAATACTTGATTTTACTAGGTAAAGACGAAGTTCAAGTTGTAAAAGTATAATTTATACTCTTCGAAAATCTCTTCAAACTACGTCAGCTTCAACTTGCCGTAGGTATGGTTACTGACTTCGTCAGTTCTATCCACAACCTCAAAACTGTGTTTTGAGCAACCTGTGGCTAGCTTCCTAGTTTGCTCTTTGATTTTCATTGAGTATTAGAAAGGAGACCTCATGACACTTCCAGTTAGAAAATCCCTGCACGATGCGGTTTTACAGGCTTCAAAAGCTGATACTTGGGAACAAGCTACCAAGGAATGGAATGAAGTTTCCTTGATTTTTAACGGTATCGGCCGTAGCAATTGCGTCTGTGGGAATGCCATCAAATACGCCTACGAACTCTTTAACGGAGTCACAGGCCAACGCCTCTTTCCAATTGGTAGCGATTGTGTTCGTCATTTTCATCGATTGTCCCTTGACCAGCAATTGGAAGAGGAAGAAAAACTACTCAGAAAGGTTGAAAATCTAACCAGAAAAGCCCAGAAAAAGGAAAAAATAAAGGTCAATAAAAGTGACTTTGACGAGCGCCTTCTAAAATGGCTCTGGGAAAAAGGTGTTTTCAAGCCTAATCGTGGTAATCAATTCTCACCTGAGAGAGACTACCAGCTTTTCCTAGAAGTCTTTCAAGGTGGCAGTTGGACCAAGGCTGAGCCTAAGAAGAAGGCTCGTATGGAGGAAGTCCTTGAAAAGTGTATCAAACCCTTTTTACTTGGAAAACCAGATGATCAACTCTACCTTGTCAAGCTAGGCAAGGAGAAAATTGACTACGAACAAGAACTCCGTATCCAGGCAGAGAAAGAGCGCAAGAAGAGGGATAAAATCGCCAAGCAATATGCAGATAATCTGGTCCTAGCCATGGGCCCAGCAGAGCGTGCCTATCAAGATTACTTTGGCTTTACGGAGACCCTGACCCAAGAAGAACGAAAGTGGGAGAAAATACTTTTTGGTAAAAATCGAACAGAACGGGCTATCAAGGCCAAACAATACCAAAAAGAGTTGGAAAAAGACCAACGAATTGCTAGTCAGGATCCAATTGAAAGAAAGCAGAAGCAGACCTGGCTCCTCAATTCCTATTTTCGTGAGCTTCCTGAAGAAAAAGCCCGATTTTCTAGGCTCTTATTAGAATATCGAAAAAGTGGTGAAGTACCCTTTTCAACCGAATATTTGTCAGAATATCTCATCGACTTTTTCTATAAAATGAAAGCTTTTGAGTTTGAAATCGCACCAGAACAAGTCCGAGACTTTTTAAAAGAAAGCCTTCGAGCAGATCATCTCTCATCAGCACAAGAAAGCTGGATAGAAGGAATTCTCCTCAACTGCATCAAACCATTTTTAGAACGATTATTGATATGAGTAACACCTACCGTGGAAATGCCATGGTAGGTGATAGTTTTAATAGTCAGTGTCATTATTATTCTCAACAGATTTATTCGAAAACAAAACACGCTTATTTATATATGCTTTGTTATACTAGATAACTTTTAAAATCTTATAAGAATAACTAGCTTATTTTAATGTTTCGTAGTATAATAACATCAGGAAAACAAACTGTATAAACCATTATTTATAGGTTATTCAAAAAGCTTATATATATGTGTTGAATTATTTATTACAGTGCCCAAAACTCTATTATATAAGGAAATATTACATGATTGATATCCACTCTCACATTGTTTTTGGTGTAGATGATGGACCAAGCACAATTGAAGAAAGCCTAGCTCTTCTGAAAGAAGCTTTTTCACAGGGAGTTCGTACAATTGTATCCACTTCACATCGTCGTAAAAATATGTTTGAAACTCCAGAAGATACAATTATGACCAACTTTAAAGAGGTTCAAGCACTTGCTAAGAAAGAACTGCCTGACTTAACTATTTTATATGGAGCTGAAATATACTTCACCCAAGATGCTCTTGACAAATTGGAAAGCAAGCAGATTCCTACTCTGAACGATACACAATATGCTTTGATTGAATTCAGTACTCATACACCCTATTGGGAAATCCGCAATGCAGTAAATAAAGTTTTATTGTTAGGTATTAGACCTGTCATTGCCCATATTGAACGCTATGCTGAACTAGAAAAAAATGAAAAAAGAGTTAAAGAGCTGATAGATATGGGATGTTATACTCAAATAAATAGTTCAAGCGTTCTTAAGCCTAAAATATTCGGGGATAAGTATCGCTTACTCAAAAAAAGAGCTCAGTATTTTCTATCCTATAATCTAGTTCACTGTGTGGCTAGCGATATGCATAATCTAAGCTCAAGACCACCATATATGAAGCAAGCATTTGACGCGATTAGTCATCAGTATGGAAAGGAAAGAGCAGAAGAATTATTTTTAGTGAATCCTCAGTTGATTATATCGAACAAAAATATTTAGCAACATTTAATCAAGGTGTATTTCCTGTGTTTTAATCAGTAAGCTTGAAAATCTTATTTTTTTATGTTATATTGAACTGTATGATTTAATTCTTGGTAAATATACATATTTTTACTAGTTCTAACTTTTTTATACTTGGAACTATATATATATATATATATATGCATCAACGTAGTGAGTGGCGCACGCATATATATGCGTGCGCCTTAGTTTTTTCTAGGAGAATGATGCTTATGTATAGGAGAATTAAGAGAATTATAGGTCTTCTAATTTCTATACCCTCATTACTATTAATTATCCCGATTTGTTTAATAGCATGTATCTTTATTGTAATCGAATCAAGTGGTAATCCTATTTACATACAAGAACGAATTGGTTTAAATGGACGAAGGTTTTCAATTTATAAACTCCGCTCCATGTATCAAGATGCTGAAAAGAACGGTCATAAATGGGCGAGCAAAAATGATACACGCATTACAAAAGTTGGACGTTTTATTCGTAAAACACGAATTGATGAATTACCACAAATTATCAATGTGATTAAAGGTGAGATGTCCATTATTGGGCCGCGACCAGAAAGACCAGAGTTTATCAATGAATTTTTGAAAGATATCCCTAATTTTAATGAACGTTTAGCTGTTCGCCCAGGAATTACAGGTTGGGCTCAAGTAAATGGTGGTTATGAATTAACTCCTAAAGATAAATTAGTCTACGATATATTCTATATCAATCACGAAAGTATCAAGTTAGATTTTCTTATACTTTTAAAAACAATTAAAGTGATGGTTACCGGGAACGGATCTAGGTAGTTCTAAGAAAGAAAAAATAAATAAAAGGAAACAAACAATAATATGACTATTTTTAATAAAAATATTAATAGAGTTTTTTCTTTGATAAAAAGCAAACTACTATTTTTACTTCTATTTACTATAGTAGGGACGACAGCAGTTGGTCTATATACTGTTTTTATCATTTCTCCTATATACAGTGTATCCTCTAAGCTCATAATGAAGAACACTTCAAGTCAAACAAATGGGCAAAATAATGATGCGCAAACGATTGAAGCTATAAACCTCTTTCAAAGACAAGCTAAGACTTATTTAGAGATAGCAGATCTTCCCCCTGTAAAAGATGAGACCAATAAAGCATTAAGCTTATCACCAGATGAAATTTCAAAAATCAAGTCTGTTAAATTAACAAATGACTCAGGTTCTCAGTTGGTCACAATAACAGTTAGAGGACTAGATCGAAATTTAGCAGAACGTTATATTAAAGAGTATGTGTCTCAGTACAAGAAATTTACAGCAGATAGATTAGGGCGCGACAACTTGTCAGTTGTTACAGAAGCACTGGGAAGTGATTCTCCAGTTTATCCCGTTCTATGGAAGAATCTTCTTGTATCTATTCTAGTATTTTCTTTTGTAGGATTTAATGTTATTTTCATCAAATATCTATTGAGTGATTCGATTGATTCTTACGAAGACTTGGAAGAGTTAGTGGGAACACCTGTTCTCGGGATGATTCCGACTATAGAGAGAAAGAGAAGAGGTGAGTGACATGCATATCGAAGTTATTCATAACAGTAAATCCATCGTAGCTGAGTCCTTTAGAACTTTAAGGAGTAATCTTCAGTTCTCAGAATTTGGAAAAAATATTAAAATCATTGTCGTTACAAGTGCCAATCCCAATGAAGGAAAGAGTGAAGTCAGTATCAATCTTGCTGCCTCTTTGGCCCAACAGGGGAAAAGAGTGATTATCATAGACGCGGATATGCGCAAACCAACTCAACATAAATTAACAGAGCTAAATAACACTGAAGGACTCAGCACTTTTTTATTAAAGAAGTCAGGAGTAGATTCCATTAATCATTTGACGATAAATGATGTGAATTTAGATGTACTGACTTCAGGACCTGTTCCGCCTAATCCTTCTGAGATGTTAGCTAGTTCTTCTATGGATGAAACACTTAAAGCATTTGAGGATTTTTATGACTATGTCATTATCGATACACCTCCATTGCTAGCAGCAACGGATGCCCAAGTTTTAGCCAGTATTTCGGATGCTACCCTTCTTGTTGTAGATATAAAGAAATCAAAACGTCGACAAATCACTGAAGCAAAACGTAGATTAGATCATGTTGGAGCTAGACTACTTGGTGTGATAATGAATAAAATAGATTCACATAAAGACACCTATTACTACTATTATTAAAATAACTATTTGAAAGGCTAAGGATAAAGAAAAAATGACAATCTATCTTTTAATGTTCGTCTATATCTCTTTCCTTGCCTTTTTCTCATTAAAATATGAGGATAAAGCAAAAGAGTTAGGTTTCCTTGTTCTTCCGACTTTTTTCTTTTTTTTAATCATTGCAGGTTTTCGTACTTCTAGTGTAGGTGGAGATTTAGGAACTTATATCCATATTTTTGAATCGAATCATTTACAACTTCCGGATTTACCAAATCTATTTCGTTCTCGATTTGAACTTGGTTATTTAGTAAGTAACATTTTTCTAAGAAACTTTAGTGTTCACTATCCATTTTTATTATTTGCCTATGCCTTTATAACTTTAGTTGCCTGGTTTCTTGTGCTTTATAAGCATTCTAAAAATGTTTACATGAGTTTACTGATTTACTTCAGCTCGTTAGGACTCTTTTTTTATTCTTTATCAAATATCAGGCAAGGTCTGGCGATCGCTTTAAGTTTTTTAGGATTTCATTACTTAGTAAAAAACAAGAAGATTTTAGCATGGGTATTTATCTTACTAACTCCCTTATTTCATACATCTGGTATCGTCTGCCTCTTGTTTTTCCCCCTTAAAAAAATCGTTTTAAATAAAAGAACATACCAGTTTGTGTTCATTTTATTTCTAATCATCTTACCTTTTATCAAACAAATTGCAACTATCTTTATTTCTTTCTTTCCTCAGTATACTTCCTATCTGGAATCATCATGGTTTTTGGAAAGCAATAAATGGGCACCTGTATTTTTAACAATTTGGTATGGGATAGTTCTGCTTTTGGGAGAACTAGTGATTAGAAAGAAAAAATTATCGACTGAAGAAGAATTTATAAGAACTTTGTTCTTTATCTCCTTTTTATTTACTGCGTCAACTTTGCAAACAAGTCTTTTTGGCAGATTCGCACACTATTTTACCCCCTTTATTTGCCTATATATCCCTATGATTTTATCTAAAATAGGTGACAAAAAAGTTCAATGGATTTTATTTTATTTGATGATATTGGTTTACGCTTCAATCTTTCTAGTCATTGTTTATTTTAAAGCTGACTGGTACCATGTCGTTCCCTACCGTTCAGTTATTGTAGATTGGTTATTTGGAAATTAGGTTTAGGAGTTATAAAATGAAATTTTCAGTTCTAACGACAGTCTATAAAAAAGAGACTCCTACAAATTTAAGGAAAAGTTTACTAAGTTCTTATCAGCAGACCCTTAAACCGACAGAAATCATTTTAGTTTGTGATGGCGAATTGACTGAAGAGTTAGAAATAGAAATCCAAAAGTTGCAGAGAGAGATTCCGATTTTAAAAGTTTTTCATTTACCTGAAAATTTAGGCTCAGGACCAGCCTCTCTCTTTGGAGTCAATCAATGCCAAACAGAATTCATTGCAAGAATGGACAGTGATGATTATTCTCTAGAAACAAGATTTGAGAAGCAATTAGCAGCCTTTGAAAAAAATCCCAACCTCATCATGGTTGGTTCCAATATCCTAGAGAAAAATACAGAGTTTACCGCCTTAAAGAAAGTACCAGAAACTACAGCCGAAATTCGTCAATATTCGAAAATGAGAAATCCCTTTAATAATCCATCGAGTATGATGAAAAAAAAATATATCTTGAAGGCTGGTAATTATCGTAAGTTCCGCTATCTAGAGGATTATGACCTCACAATGAGATTGTTACACGATAATCCAACCAAGGATTTTTTGAATATCCAGGATCCCTTGGTTGTCATGCAGACTAACGATTCTAGCTATCTGCGTAGAGGCGGTTTCTTGTATGTAAAGACGGACTTTATGCTCCAATTAGATTTTTATCGTAGAAGAGACATTAGTCTAGTAGAATTTCTGAGAAATATTTTCCTTCGTAATGCGGTTCGAATTCTTCCGAATTCAGTTAGGAAATGGGTCTATCAGAAAAAAATGAGAGAAGATGTAGAGGTGATTAGGAAGATATGAAGAGAGTCATTACATACGGAACATTTGATTTATTGCATTACGGTCATATTAATCTCTTAAAAAGGGCAAAAGCCTTGGGAGATTATCTGATTGTAGGATTATCCACCAATGAATTTAATAGACTAGAAAAAAATAAAGAATGTTATTTTGATTACGAAGAAAGAAAATCGCTATTAGAGGCTATCAGATATGTGGATCTCGTTATACCAGAAGAAAATTGGGATCAAAAAATCTCAGACATCGAAAAGTATCATGCTGATGTGTTTGTCATAGGAGATGATTGGCAGGGTAAGTTTGATTATTTAAGTGATTTGGGAATAGAAGTTGTTTACCTACCACGAACAAAAGAAATTTCAACCTCTAAGATAAAGAATGATTTGAATCAAGGAAACTAGAATGAAATATCAAGTCATACATGTAACAGGTGGTGTAAGGAATACCATGAGCGGGGTACAAAGTTTCATCAAAAATCATATCCCAACTGATGATCAAGAGTTTGAATATATGGTGGGCGAATCAAATGGTGACGCTCATTTCCCATTTAATCAATACCTAGATAAAAAAGAAATCAAACGCATTGTATTTCCAGCTCTAAAGATCTCTAAACTATTTGCCTATGCGAGAGAGTGCCGACACTTTTATGAAACGAATAAAATTGACATTCTCCATGTTCATAATCCTATAACCGCTTTTATACATAATTACTATGCTCAAAAAAATGGTGTTTTCGTGAGGATTTACCACAATCATAGTAGCCAATTTTCAGATACTTGGTTAAAAAGTATTCGTAATCGATTTTTGGTCTTTTTAGCCTTAAAAAATGCGACCCATCGAATCTCTTGTGGCCAATTAGCTGGACTGAAAATATTTGGAAAGAAATCCTTTCAAATCCTTCCAAATGCAATTGACATCGATAAGTATCGCTTTTCTCCGATTTTTAGAGAAGAAATCCGCAAAGAGTTTCATATAGCTGAACATCAAAAAGTAGTAGGGATGATTGGCATTTTAAATCCTTTCAAGAATCAGAGTTTTTTGATTGAAGTTGCTAAAGAATTACCTGACGTTACCTTTGTCTTTGTTGGTGAAGGTCCAGATCGTGCCATTTTAGAAGAAAACAGCAAGGAATTGAAGAATATCATCTTTACAGGAAAAAGAGAAGATGTTCATAAATTTTATTCAGCCTTTGATATCTTTGCCTTTCCTTCTTTGTATGAAGGTTTCCCAATCGTGCTGGTAGAGGCTCAGTGTTCTGGAGTCGATATTCTCATGAATGAAACGATTGATCCAACAACTCAGATCGTTAGTGAACTTTGCACAGCCATGCCTCTAGATAAGGCTAAATGGGTAAACTACATAAAAAAGGCGCCTATCAAGAAGAAACAACGACAGCTAAATGAACACCTAAAGCAGTTTGATATTGAAGAAAATGTTCAAAATTTAAAAGAAATTTATAAGCAAGGTTTAAAAAGAGAATGATCAACTATTTAAAACCCTTACTGTTCAAAGTAAGTGATTTTACTTATAAAATAAATAAAATGATTCCCAAGAAAAGGAACAGAATTGTTCTCTATTCTAATTGGGGGTTCAGAGATAATCTTAGAACACTTTATCACTATTTAGTGGATAATGACTATCAGGAAACATATGAGATCGTTTGTGCTTCAAATGATTTTTATCATTTAGAAAAAGAGAATGATATAAAGTATGTTTCAATTTATCGAGGTTTCTTTTATTTTTTAACATCTAAATATTTTTTCTATTCTTTTGGCAAGTATCCTGTAAAGCCTGCTTCAAAGCAGATGGTTGTCAACTTGTGGCATGGAATGCCCTTGAAAAAAATTGGCAATCTTGAAGTTGGCATGGAAAAGATTGACTATAATTTCTTTACAAAATTAGTCTCTTCTTCAGATTTATTTACTCCAATTATGAAAGCAGCCTTTAATGCTAAAGACGAGCAGATGCTTCTTGTTGGTAATATTCGAAATGATGAACTCTTTAAAGAGAAAGAAGAGAAGAAAATTATCTGGATGCCAACCTACCGTAATTCTAAAAACTATCATGATAGCCAAGCAGCATTGATTTTTTCATTAGAAGAAGAGGATTTTAAAAACATTGAAGAACTACTCTCAAACTATGGCTATCAACTTTATATTAAACTCCATCCTCTTGAGGAATCTCAGTTGAAATTTGAAATGAATGCTTCGACGATTCATCTATTGACAGAAGATATCATTAGTGAGCAATATGGGACTTTATATACCTTTTTAGGAACAACCAGTGCATTGATTACAGATTATTCTTCAGTATTTTTAGATTATTATTTATTAAATAGGCCAGTTGCATTTACCATTAATGATTATGAGGAATACAAAGAAAAACGAGGTTTTGTATTTGAAGATGTGAAGAGTTTAATGGTGGGTAGTGTCATTCGTGATTCGCATGATTTATTAGACTTTCTAGAAAGTGTCATGAAATCTGAAGATCCTTATATTGACGAACGAAAAAAAGTTAATAACAAGGTTAATGCTATTCAAAAAGATTTTACAAAGACACTTTTGGATGAAATTGGATTAAGAAAATAAGGTTAGGATAAAGAATGATTAGTGTAATCGTACCCGTTTATAATGTAGAAACTTATCTGGAAGAATGTTTGGAAAGCATTCAAAACCAGACCTACACAGACCTTGAAGTCATTTTAGTCAATGATGGTTCAACAGATGGATCAAAAGCTATTTGTGAACGTTATTGTAAAGAGAATCGTCGCTTTCACTTGTTGAATCAAGAAAATCAAGGATTGAGCGCTGCACGAAATACTGGTGTAGCAGCTTCAAGAGGAGAGTTTATTGTATTTGTGGATAGTGATGACATGATTCTAGCGAACTATTTAGAAACCTTAATGCACTATATGCGTGAAGACGTAGATATTGTGGAAAGTCAGTTTACCGTATCTAACGAGGAATTTCTTGCTAAAAGTTTTAAAGAACCAAGTATTCTATTCGAAGGGAACTCTCAAGAAGCAGTAAAAATTTTCACTAAACATGTTTTAAATGTTAATGCAGTTACAAAACTTTATAGAAGATCAATTGTTGAAGCTGTTCCTTATATAGATGGGGTGATTTTTGAAGATGTTTATTGTGGAATTGGAATGTTAAAATATATTCGAAAAATCATTAAAATTGATTATAAAGGTTATTATTATCGACAACGTCAAGCTAGTATCATGCACCGAACCTTTACTCCTAAAAATTTAGATATCTTTACAGTAAGTGACAAACTATTAGAGATGTATTCTGATAGGGAAGAACTTCTTCCTTATATTGCCAGTTTCCTAGTTCATTTAGCTACAATGCATTATCAAGATTATATTCGAAAAGGAAATCCATATGCAAAAGTCTATAATCAAAAATTAGCAGAGTATGTAGCTATAACGAAGAAAAATCCTGAGGTTGCCAAAAGTTCGCGTATGATTAGACTTTATAATCTGTGCCCAAGATACTATAACACCATCCTATTTCCCTTCTATCACTTTATGTGGAAATGGAAAAATGGCATTAAGGACGATAAGATAGAAGAATGAAGAAATAGCATTCAAGAGGGAAAAAGGAAAATGATTAGTATAATCGTTCCAGTTTATAACGTGGAAGAATATCTGGAAGAATGTCTAGAAAGTATTCGAAAGCAAACCTATCAAGATATAGAAGTCATTTTAGTCAATGATGGTTCTACAGATGGCTCACAAGCGATTTGTGAGCGTTATTGCCAAATGGATAAGCGTTTCCGATTGATCAATCAAAAAAACCAAGGTCAAAGCGTAGCCAGAAATCGTGGTGTGAAAGAATCCCTTGGCGAATACATCATGTTTGTCGATAGTGATGATGTTGTAAGTCTTGGTCTGTTAGAACAACTAATGAAGTATATGTCTGATGGAATTGATATTGTAGAATGTAATATAACCGAGGATATTCATTGTTTAAATTCCGAAGGAAAAGAAATTGGTGTTAAAGAATTAGATTCAAATGAAGCCTTATATGAATGTTTTAATCATGGAGTAAGTTGGAGTCCAGTCGCAAAACTCTATCGTCGTGAAATAGTGGAGAAAGTTCCGTTTTTAGAAAATTTAATTTATGAAGATTTTTATACTGGAATCGTCTCTTTAAAATATATTCATAAAATGAGAAAAATTAACTATATTGGTTATTATTATCGATATCATACTTCTAGTACGATGAATCAGAAATATTCAGAAAAGAATCTTGATATTTTTAAAGTTGGCGAAAAATTATTAGAGGAATTTAGAGAAGATAATTGGTTACCTTATGTAGGGAATATGTTATTTTTAGTCGGTATTGGACATTTTAAAAAGTATAACATAAGAGTTGGACATCCATATTATCAGTTATATATTGATGAGATTAATAAATATGCCAAAATAGCTAAGAAATCATCAGATATTTTCAATTCTAGTAAACTATTAAGATGGTATAGTTATTCATCAAAATATTTTTTTAGTTTATATTATCCTCTGTATTTAAGATATTTAGACATTCGAAAAAAATGGAAAATTTAATAGGAGCCTATTTATGATTAGTGTCATTGTACCTGTTTATAATGTTGAAGAGTATCTGGAAGAATGTTTAAATAGTATTCAACATCAAACTTATACCGATATAGAAGTGATCCTAGTCAATGATGGTTCAAGAGATGGCTCAAAAGAAATTTGTGAGCGCTATTGTCAACAAGATTCTCGTTTTCACTTAATCAATCAAGAAAATAAAGGATTAAGTGGCGCTCGTAATCGTGGTATGACTGAATCTAAAGGCGAATTGATCACTTTTGTAGACAGTGATGATGTTCTTAAAGAAGATATGTTGGAACAATTGATAAAACAGGTTACCTCAGATGATATTGATATTGTAGAGTGTTGGTATACGAATGATCAAGAAGAATTAGCAATACCTTCACCAGAAAATGTAAAAATTATTTTTCAAGGAAATGCCCAAGAAGCTTTAGTCTCTTTATGTAAAGATAATATTGTCCGTTTGAATGCAGTTGCTAAACTTTTTCGAAGACAAGTGATTGTCAATTTTCCATTTTTAGAAGGTTTATTTTATGAAGATGTGTATGGCGGAATGGGAATCTTAAAACAGATACATAAAATGGTAAAAATTGATTATATAGGATACTATTATCGCGTGCGTTCTGGTAGTATTATGAATCGCGAATTTAGTTTGAAAAATTTGGATTTGTTTACGATTTGTGATAAAGTGGAGCAACTATATGAAGGAAATGCTGACTCACTCCCATACGTACAACGTCGCTTATTCCATTTAGTTTTGATGCACCTTGTCGACTATCGTATATTTGAGGGAAATCCCTATCAAGAAAAATATGTCGAGTACCTGAATCGTTACGCTAAAAGTTCAAGTCGCTCATTTTTAATGAGAGCCTATCGATTATTCCCTCAAAAGATTGTCTTCATTTCAAGAGTTGTTGGAGCCATTCAATGGAGATTTGAAAAATATATTGTAAAAAGATTTTGGAGAGGGTTGAAGTAGTATGAATTATTACTTAAAAGAATTTTACGCAGAAGCCAAACATGCAGGATCTAAAGCAAGATTAGATGCTGAAAAAATAATGCTAGAAGCAGGATATCAACCTTTTTCCCTAAATAATGATTCAAATCCCATCACTTTGACAAAAAATGATGTGTTAGTTCTTCAATTTCCGTTATTATGGGATTCCTTAAAAAAACAAATTTTAACGAGATTTTTGAAAAATAGAACATTCAAAGCTTATTTGCTGATTCACGATATCGAGTCCCTGAGAAACAAAACAATCAAGTCATTTAAAGATTTCAAGTACTCTATTATCCATTTTTTACAAAATAAAACAGTACTGGAAAAAGTAGATGGTATTATTGCTCATAATGATAAGATGAAAGCAGAACTGGTACGATTAGGAATACCGGAAGAGAAGATTGTTTCCTTAGAGATATTTGACTATTTGATTCCACATTATAAAGAGAAGAAAGCTTATGAAAAAGAAACTATTTTGTTAGCTGGAAATTTCGATATTCGGAAAACAAAATACGCAAGACAATTACCTGAAAAACCAGATTTTTCTATTTATGGCATTAACTTTGAAGAGGAGAATCTTCCTCACAACGTTCATTATCAAGGTGCTTTTTCTCCTGATGAACTCCCTAATCGCTTACATGGCGGCTTTGGGTTAGTCTGGGACGGAGATAGTCCTCATACTTGTAGTGGGATGTATGGAGAGTATTTAAAGATGAATAACCCACATAAAGCTTCTCTATATTTAGCATCTGGTTTTCCGATTATTGTATGGAGCCAATCTGCCTTGGCTGATTTTGTACGGAAAAATCAATGTGGAATCATTGTTGATTCATTATTTGAAATTGCAGATTGTTTAAACTCGATTGATGAAGAAGATTATCAAGAATTGATTAAAAATAGTAAAATAGTAGGAGAGAAACTTCTTAACGGATATTTTCTAAAAACAGCTTTAGAAAAATGTGAAAGGAATTTGTAGAGTTTATGAAACTGCAAACCTTACAAAAAAAAATGGCTCGCTATCGTCAAATTTTAAAATATTATGGCCTTAAACTAACATGTGTTTACTTTCTTGCACAAAAATCTGACAAGATGTTTTATGATTTTCGTAGAAAGATTCTTTTGGATTTTGTACTGAAATTACGAAAAGAAGCTCAACTAGTTGATTCGAGTGATAAAAAAGAAGAAGTAGTAACGGAATTTCCAAAAATGATTTGGACAATGTGGCAACAGGGAGAAGCGCAAATACCTGAGACGGTCGAGACTTCAATGAAGACCATAAAAGACTTCGCCAAAAGAAATGACTGTAAATTCTATTTGTTGACAGATGAAAATCTGGCGGATTTCATCAATATTCCATCAGACATCACCGACAAATACAAGAAAAAAAAATTATCAGCTGCGCATTATTCCGATATTATTCGTTTTAGTCTCTTATACAAATACGGTGGAATTTGGATGGATGCAACCTTATTTGTATCTCCCTATGCAACTTTAGAAATGTTTGAAGGTGATTTCTTTACTCTGAATCATCCACCTATAGGAACAAATCAAATGGAACGAACTGTTGGTGACTTTAAATGGGCAGGTTTCTTTCTAGCAGGAAAAAAAGGAAAGCCTTATTTTAAACATATTCGGGATTTATATCTTTACTATGTTCGTAAATATCCAGTCTTTATTCATTACCTGATGATGGATTATTTTATTTTGTCCGAATATAAGTGCAATCCTTATTTTGAAAACTTAGTGGATAGATTACCTATTCTAGCACCAGCTGAGCGTGTTTGGTTTTTAAGAGACCATGCCCATGATCTTTTTGATGAAAAAGAATGGGAAGAAGTATTAAAAACAACACCGATTATGAAAACGACTTATAAAATCAAGAAAGAAGAAGTCCTTCCAGGAAGTTATCTCGATCAACTTTTACAAGGAAAATTAAAGGAATAGATGAAATACACGAAAAAAAGTAGAACCGAATTTGCCACCTTAAATACGAGTATTGCTCTGGCATTGCAACCTTTTCAAGTCCTTCTTGGCTTTATCAATCGAACTATTTTTATCAATTTACTTGGGGTAACCTATCTAGGATTAAACAATTATTTGTCTAGCTTAGTTTCCATTCTGTCTTTGGCAGAATTAGGGGTTGCTGGAGCCATGAGCTATGCACTATATGGACCCTTAGACAGAGAAGAACATGGAAAAATCAATGCCTTTATGATTCTCTTCAAAAAATTATATAGAATCATTGGCTTTTCTATTTTTATACTGGGCGCTATACTTTCTTTATTTCTTCCTTATATGATAAAGGATTATACGGTAAATAGTGAAGTATATTTGATCTTTTTCCTCTTTGTATTTAACTCAGCTTCCAGCTATTTTTTCTCCTATAAACGAACCTTGCTTTATGTTGATCAGCGTAATTATATGATGACTTTGATTGACTTTGGATTAAATACGCTTCGCGTATGCTTGCAAATCGGAATTTTAGTCTTTACCAAAAATTATATCTTTTATCTATTGATCAGTATCATCATGAATTTTATAGGGAATATCATCATGTCGCGTATTGTAGATAGATTGTATGGTTACTTGTTTAAGAATGAGATAACACCCATTAATCAGGAGGAAAAAGGAAAATTTATCCGAAATATCAAAGGCAATGTAGTGAGTAGCATTGGAGAAACTATTGTTTTTCAAACAGATAGTATACTAATGGCAAGTTTTGTCAGCTTAGCAGCTATTGGTATTTATGGGAATTATACCTATGTTTTAGGATTTCTTTCACTGGTTTTAAATACTGCGATCAATTCAGTTGTTTCTTCCGTAGGTAACTTAGTCCATTCGGAATCTACGACAGTAGCAGATACGGTTAAATTCCTAAAAAAATACCAATTTATTGCTTTTAGCCTGATTTATTTTGCTAGCTTAGGCTATTTAATGTTCATTCATCCATTTATGACCATCTGGTTAGGGGAAAATTTTTCATTTAATCGTACTGTTGAAATTTTGATTGTCCTTCATTTTTTTCTAACTTTTTATAGAAGACCGATTCTAGTGTTGATTTCAGTCTATGGCTTAAGTTATGAACAAAATAAAAAAGTTATCGTTGAGATTTTATTAAATATTTCCCTTTCACTCTACTTTTTAGCGATTTTAGATTTAGGGGTATCTGGAATTTTATTAGGTACGATTTGTTCAACAGTCTTGACCTGTACATGGTATGAACCCTATAGCGCCTTTAAGTATGGATTGAAAGCTTCCTCAAAGGACTTTTTTAAAACATTGTTACAAGATTTCATTGTCGCAGGGATAAGCTTTCTACTTTTGAGTTTACTGGATAACTTACTCTCAACTCAGCTAGATTTCATTTTCGGTTTGATCATCAAAATCGTCCTTTATTTGATAGTATTGGGCAGCTATATTTTCCTATTTAGAAATCATGAAGGTGGTAGACAAATCATTTTGATGATTCAAAAAATATTAAAGTTGAAAAAATAAGGTGGTAAAAATATGAAACGAATATTAGTTTGTGGTTTAGTTCCAGATATCGGTGGACTAGAAAAAATTATTGTAGATTTTTATAATCATATTGATACCTCTGAATTTGAACTGGAATTTTTACTACAAGGTCCTGAAAACGTTGAATTTAGTGATCATTTTAAGAAGCTTTGTCACAATCCTCTCGTCGTGCATAGAATTCCTAAGTTAAGACCCCATATCAAGCAAGCCTTAAAAGAATGGGATGATTTTTTTAAGGAGAATGCTCATCGTTATGATGTTTTATGGTCCAATCAAAATGGATTGACTCATCTAGAATTTTTAAAATTAGCAAAGAAATATGGGATAGAAAAAAGAATAGTACATGGACATTGTGCTACAGCTGATAAATTTTATCGTTTTATTCATCCAATTAATCGACTTTTTGTCGGAAAATATGCAACAGATTTTTGGGCATGTGGAACAGAAGCTTTGAACCATTTTTATCATGGTCAAGAACGAGATAAAGCTTTAGTGATTCCTAATGCTATTGAGGTAGAAAAGTTTTTATATAATCAAGAAATGCAAGCCCAACTTCGAAAGGAATACCATATTCCAGAAGATTGTTTCGTCGTAGGACAAGTTTCTCGTCTATATGAAAAACAAAAAAATCAAAGTTTTTGCGTGAAGGTTTTTTCTGAAATCGTCAAAAAAGAACCAAATTCTCGTCTAGTATTTATCGGAAGAGGAGATACTGCGTTTTTAGAAAATTTGGCAAAAGAATATGGAATAGCAGATAAAGTTATTTTCACAGGCTTGACCACTAATGTCGGAAAAATGCTAAATCTTCTTGATGTTTTCTTTTTCCCATCAAATTTTGAGGGATTACCGATTGTACTTATTGAAGCGCAAGCCAATGGATTACCTGTTGTAACAGCAAAGCATTTACCAGACGCAAGGATACTAAATAACTATGATAACAGTCTGTCTTTGAATGATTCTCTTGAGGAATGGGCAGATAAGATTTTGTCAGTCAGAAATCATCGAGAGCTTGATACAGAAAAGGTGAAACAGCTGATAGATGAAAACGGGTACGAGATTGAATCAGCAACCAAACAGTTGGAGAAATTATTTGATGAGTAATAAAAAAGTTGATGGAGAGGACAAACATGTCTTCTCTAATTTCATTTCAATCCGACCATTATCCGGTAGTTTCATAAATAAAATTAGGTATGTTCTAATAGTACTTCTAAAATATATTTCATAAAAATATATTTTGATTATTTTATCAGATGATTAATTAACTTAATTGAATGCAATACGACTAATTTTATATTTAATAATCTCATGGATTAGAGATAGGTATTTGCTAAAAATTAATATATTAAAAAATGAGATTGCATTCAATTTTCCTTAATAANGTAGCTTTTCTAGACAAAAGCTTATGCAAAAAAGAATAATTTATGATAGAATAGAAGGCAAGAAAGAAAACGTTTTTACAATTTTTTCAATCCGAAGGAGATATATTATGGCTACAATTCAATGGTTGGTCTAGAAGAATTAAAATAATAAAACATTGTGAAGTAGAATAAATGCTTAAAACCCTTGAATTTCAAGGGTTTTTGTGAGTACAGATTTTTATTTTTTACATTGTTATAAGTGCTTGATTGAGCAATAATCATCAATAAAAACATTTTTTTGGTGTTGAGTTTGGTGTTCAAATATTTATTATGTTACGGAAAGGAATTTCACAATCTTTCCGTTTTTTTATTTTCTGGAGGAAAAATGACAAAAGAATTACAATCATCACGCTATATTGTCATTTCATTTTTAGTACGTGAAATGGGAATTGACATTGTTGAAGCCATATCTCTTATGGCTGAATTAGAAAAAAGTGGCTTGGTTCGATTGGAATCAAGTGGAGATTTAATACTCAAAGAACTTGGAGGAGCGCTATGAAACGAATTACCGCAAATCAATACCAAACTTCAGAACGGTACTATAAATTACCTAAAATTCTTTTTGAGGATGAGAAATATATGGATATGAAACTAGAAGTAAAGGTGGCTTATTCTATTTTAAAAGATCGTTTAGAATTATCTCTCAGTCGTGGTTGGATAGATGAAGAAGGGGCGGTCTATTTAGTATTTTCTAATTCTAAACTGATGAAGCTGTTAGGTTGTTCTAAGTCAAAATTATTGTCCATCAAAAAGATTCTTAAAGAATATGACTTAATTGATGAAGTTCAACAGTCTTCAAGTGAGAAGGGGAGACTTGCTAATAAGATTTATTTAGGGGAGTTATCTTCTACCCCAGTAGTTAATTCTGACAGGCCTGGTGTTAAAAAAAGACTAGGGCAGGTTGAAAATGAAACGGCCCCCGTCTTACATTCAGCCCCTAGTGAGACTGAAGTTAGTGAGACTAAATATAGTGAGACTGATTCATTATTTATTGAGGATGAGGAGGAGAGGAATACTCAACCTATCTTGAGAAGAAAAGTAGAAAAGGTCACAAAATACGATCGAGATTATATTTGGGGATTGGTACAAGATCAATTTAGACGAGAAGGTTTTTCTGAAACAGCCAGTGAAATTGCTATGACTGATTTTGAGAGAATCTATCAATATGCTCTTGACAATGTTCGCTTTGTTAGACGAGCGGAAGTACTTGCTGAATTTGTATTTAACGGCTTGTATTCTGTTTGGAATAACCGTGTTAGAAAAGGAGGTGGTTAAATGTCGCCAATCGAGTGGATATTAGTTATGCTTATTGTCATTTCAAGTGGAGTGACAGTTTTGACAATGGTAGTCGATAAGAAAGGGGTGATAAAGAAATGAGATTTATTGATTTATTTTCAGGTATCGGGGGTTTTCGACTAGGAATGGAAAGTGTTGGACACGAGTGTATTGGATTTTGTGAGATTGATAAATTTGCTAGGAAATCTTATAAGTCCATTTTTCAAACGGAAGGAGAAATTGAATTTCATGACATACGAGATGTTTCAGATGACGAATTTAAAAAACTTAGAGGGAAAGTCGATGTCATCTGTGGGGGATTCCCTTGTCAAGCATTTTCAATCGCAGGAAGACGATTGGGATTTGAAGATACTAGAGGCACTTTATTCTTTGAAATTGCTCGAGCGGCCAAACAAATCCAACCACGTTTTCTTTTTCTTGAAAATGTTAAAGGCCTACTCAATCACGATAAGGGACGGACGTTCACCACAATCCTTACCACGCTTGATGAATTGGGGTTTGATGTTGAGTGGCAGGTGCTTAACAGTAAGGATTTTGGCGTTCCCCAAAACAGAGAGAGGGTGTTTATTATCGGACATTCTAGAAAGAAAGGTACCAGACTCTTATTTCCTTTCAGACGAGAAGGTCAAGCAACTAACTCTGAGACTTTGAAAGCACTAGGAAACTTGAATCCATCAAGAAGTGGAATGAGTGGTAAAGTCTATTATTCAGAAGGTCTTGCGCCAACCTTAGTTTGTGGAAAAGGAGAAGGATTTAAAGTTGCGATTCCTTGTATGACACCAGACAGATTAGAAAAGAGACAAAATGGGAGACGTTTCAAGGATAATCAAGAGCCGATGTTTACTTTAAATACTCAGGATCGTCATGGTATTGTCGTTGTTGGAGATTTACCGACTAGCTTTAAGGAGACCGGTCGAGTCTATGGAAGTGAGGGCTTATCTCCAACACTGACTACAATGCAAGGAGGAGATAAAATTCCCAAAATACTAATTCCAGAACCAATCCAATTTCTAAAAGTACGGGAAGCAACGAAAAAAGGATACGCTCAAGCAGAGATTGGAGATTCAATCAATTTAGAAAGACCAAGTTCTCAGTATCGGCGTGGTAGAGTTGGAAAAGGTATAGCGAATACGTTGACAACTAGTGGTCAAATGGGAGTAGTAGTGGCTAGCTATGAAGGAGAAGATAAGCAAGTTTACCATGTAGCCGGTGTTTTAATTAATGGACAATTTTACCGTTTGAGAATACGACGAATCACCCCTAAAGAGTGTTTTCGCCTGCAGGGCTTTCCTGATTGGGCATTTGAAGCTGCTAGAAAAGTCTCTAGTAATAGTCAGCTCTATAAACAAGCTGGTAATAGTGTAACAGTACCTGTGATTGCCGCAATCGCAAAGAAATTAAAAGAAATAGAGGAAAAAGATGAAAGCATTAAATAAAGAATCAATACTAGATTGTGATGAATTAGAAACAGAATTACATGATGCAGAAATCAAACAGCTGGATGAACAAATATTTTTAATGCCAAATTATCCATGTGAGTTTGAAGTGACATTTTTAGATGATTACCATAAAAAACACAACTACCCCCTATTTTATGAATCCTATCTTCAAAACGTTATGGAATTCCTTGAAAGTCAGGATATAAAGAATGGAGCTGATGCCTTTGTAGATGATCATCAGAATCTTGTTTTTGTTTTATATGGACAAGGCTATCGAGCCGAGGGAAAAGAGGGAATACTTACAACCCAAGTAACTGTAAAAGCTTATGATGAAGACAAGCAACCGATTAACTTCGCAAATTTATTAGATTCCTTAATCGTTTCAGAATATCAAATGGACCCGAATCTTTGGGAGGTCTCCCATGATTGATCTCTATCTAAGTAAAAATAACCATAGAAATCAACTTCTTTTAGAATTCTTCCAAAACTATGGCATCGAGGTATCTTGTCATTCAGTTTCTGAAATGACAAAGGATAAATTAATTGAGATGATGAGCTATTCTTCAGATTGTTTTGAATTTTTATCTCCCAATTTATTACGATTTAAGAACCGTGACAATTTAAGATTAACGGATTTCATTGAAATGATATTAAAAAATCCTGAACTAACCATCAGACTTCCTCTTGCAATTTCAAATAAGAGAGTTTATCCAAATCTGAATTTGGAAGAGGCTAGAGCTCTATTGCCAAGAGATACGAAACAAATGATTTACATGGCACAAACACATTATTTATCTAACTAAAGGAGAAGAAATATGGCTGAACGATTTTGGGAGAACTTGTCCATTATTTTGGCTGAAAGAAATATCAGCTGGATTGAGTTAACCAGAAAAATGTTTGCGGGAGAGTTTCACTATCCAAGTGAATTGAATCGTTTGTATCAAAAGATTCGCCACTATAAGATGGAACAACGAATGCCTCAAAGTCCATGGGTAGAAAGGATTGTGCAGGTATTAGATTTAGATTATGAAGATTTATTTCGGAGGTAACTATGAAAAGAATAATTCCAGTTTATATATTCCAACAAGTAAATGTCCTATTGGTATCTCTATACTTACTGAAATTTCTTTGTATAGGTGAGTTAACTATACTACAGGTTTTCTATGGTGCATCGCTCATTTCTTTTTTATGGATGTATGGTCAACGAAAACAAGTGACAAAGGTCAATATGAAAATTAGGATAAAGTGGATTGGTATTGGATTCGTTAGCCTACTGATTATAAGTCTATGTTTTAGCCTGATTCATGCTCAAGGAAGTACGAATCAAGCAAATCTAATTGGCCTTCAACATCAAGTTCCTTGGTTTTCATTTTTATTGTTCTTAATCAATGCGAGTATGGTTGAAGAATTTCTGTATCGAGAAATTTTATGGAACTTGGTTAGAAAATTAGATATTAGAGTTGCTTTGACAAGTGTTTTATTTGCCTTAGTTCATCATCCAGGAACCATTCTAGCTTGGTGTTTATATGTTTCATTGGGAATGTTTTTAGGGATGGTGCGCTACAAATCGGACTTATGGGGCAGTATGGGGCTACATTTGGTATGGAATCTACTAGTTTATAGTCTGCTGCTTGTTTAAAATAGGTGGCCTGATTTATTTAGATATTCATAATGAATGTAATTGTTGACAAATATGGACTAATTGCGTATAATGAAGGTAATTAAATGATATAATTACTTGTGGGCTAGTGGATATGGTCTGCACCCGCCTGTGGGCTCCGCTCTCAGTTCAGACTGTTTGTTGAGAAAAAGAATAGCAGGACTGCCTACCCTTGAGGAACAGATAGGGCATATCTAGCGTGAGGTGAAACTCAATACGTGGGAGAGAAGGAAGCAGGAGCTTCCTTCTCTTTTTTAGGAGAAAATTCAAATGACTTATACTTTGGAATGGCTAAAGACTTTTGATGGAGAGATTGATATTCTCAATGTTAAGATGGATTGCTTGGCCAATACTATTGAGAAAAATGTTTCTCAGTACAAATATATTTATCAGACAAATATGGAGAACTGTCCTGAAATTATTCTATCAGTCCCAAATTCCTCCATTCCTCATCTTTTAGGATTATCTAGAGAACATCATGTTAATTTACCAACTAATAATGCAGGGAGTATTTTTGAAGGATTAAAAGATGATTGGACATTGGAACGTCTTAATAAAGCTGATAATGGTTGGTTCAACGAAAATAAATTCAAAATAGTTGGAACCTTGTTGCTTTATCAAATGTTACATGTAATGGAGTGCAAATTCTATACAACTGATGGCATTTTGAATAGAAGAGTCGGTCACCGATTTAAAAGAGATCATATTTATTTTGTAGTCTTTAAATTAAGTAATGGTATCAGTTATACAGTAGAATTATCACATGAAAAAGGTAATCAATACTTTCCAAGAAGCCTTAAAATCAATGATACCTCCGTTACAGGTTGTAGAGAAATAGAGCTTAGACTCATTAATAAGATTCGATTTAAACCAGTTAAGGCAAGAAAGGTAAAATGGGCATCATGATTTAAAAATTGAAATTATGATTACATCACCATTCTTTTCTTAATCAATGTGAGTATTGTTGAAGAATTTCTGTATTGAGAAATTTTATGGAACTTGGTTAGAAAATTAGATATTCGAGTTGCTTTGACAAGCGTTTTATTTGCCTTAGCACATCATCCTGGAACCATTCTAGCTTGGTGTTTGTATGTTTCACTTGGGATGTTTTTAGGGATGGTGCGCTATAAATCTGATTTATGGGGCTACATTTGGTGTGGAACCTACTAGTTTATAGTTTGCTGCTTTTTTAAAATAGGCGACCTGATTTTTAGGTAACTTCTAAAACTAACTTCCAGTTTTGGGAGAGAGATGGAAGTTACTTTGAAAAGTTACGGAAACATTATTTTCTATGAAAAACATTGTATAATTGCTTGCATTTTACTGGTGGAGAGAGTATAATGAGGGTGGATAAAGTACTTAATCCCAAAAATTTAAATAGGAGGAGCTAGCTATGGCAGAAGAAGTATTAAATCTTCAATTAGTATCTGTTCAAGTTGACGAAACAGATGAAGTTGATGGAATGCGATTTAGTACATTCAGTACAAACCGTTGCGGTAACTGGAGTGCTTTTAGTTGGGAAAATTGTTAACTCATTTAAATTGTAAACTTTAGAGATACTCTGGAGTTATGGATGTCGTTCCAATATGTGCACGTTGGAATGTTAGTGCTTATATGGGGAGAATCCAAAGGATTCTCCCTTTTTATTTAAATAAGTCTGCCTAGCTATAGATATATTGATACTCTTTAAAAATCAATTCAAACCACGTCAACGTCGCCTTGCCGTACTCAAGTACAGCCTGCGGCTAGTTTCCTAGTTTGCTCTTTGATTTTCATTGAGTATAAGTTTGATAGAATTTCTTGGAGATTTTGTTATGGATTATAATTTCAATTTGGAACATCCTTTCTTTTTCACTAATAATGATTATAGTACAGATACTAGCATAAAGTACCAAGTAAGTCTGCCTTTTAATTGGCACGAAGTAATGAATAATGATGAGTGGGTTTATCAATACCCTATTGGAAAATTTGTTGAAAGACAAGGGTGGAAAATACACATTAGTTCAGAGTATAATAGTTCACACGAATTGTTACAAGATGTAGCAAAAATTTGCCATGAAATGCGAATTCCATTTAAACATCTTAGTACAGAAGACAAATTTATCATGCGAAACGGGAAATTGGTTAGTCGAGGATTTTCTGGTAAATTTATTACATGTTATCCAAATCAAAATGAATTAGAGTCGGTTTTGCAAAGGTTAGAAAGTGCCTTAAAGCAATATAATGGGCCATATATTTTAAGCGATAAACGTTGGGATGAAGCGCCAATATATCTGAGGTATGGTGTGTTTAGGCCGTCAAGGGATGATGAAAAGAAGGTTGCTATTGATGAATTAATTGTTGGCGATGAAGTTGTTAAAGATGAACGTTTACCAGTATTTAAAATTCCAAAAGGTATAGTGCCCCCTGACTTTTTGAATAAATGGCTTGACAAGAAAGATAAAAAACAGGGAGACTTTCCCTTTATTATAGATAATGCAATTAGATTTTCAAACAGTGGTGGGATATATAATGCTAAGCTAAAAGAAGATGGGAAAAAAATAATTTTAAAAGAGGCTAGACCGTATACAGGTCTAGGATTTGATGGTACTTATTCTTCAGAGAGATTAGCTTCGGAGTGCAAAGCACTAAAAATTCTAAATGAATGGAGTGAGACACCTAAAATATACTGGTACGGTAAGATCTGGGAGCACACCTTCTTAGGAATTGAACATATGAAGGGCGTTCCACTAAATAGATGGGTTACCAATAATTTTCCTTTATATGAAGTTGTTGATAAGACCAAAGATTATCTATTGAGAGTTTCAAAGATAGTAGAAAAACTCATCGATTTAACGAATAAGTTTCATTCTGAAAATGTATATCATCAAGATTTACATTTAGGAAATATCTTGGTTAAGGATGAAGATGAAATTAGTATAATAGACTGGGAACAGGCTGTCTTTTCGAATGATAAAAAAGTTGTACATAAAGTTGCAGCCCCTGGTTTTAGAGCATGGCGAGAAACACTTCCCAGTGAGATAGATTGGTATGGTATTAGACAAATAGCTCATTATTTATACATGCCACTAGTAACTACATCGGATTTGACATACAACTATGTAAGTCAAACCAGGATAGAAGGAAAAAAACTATTTGAGTCTTTGGATTATACAAGAGAACATATAGATTATGTAGAAAGTTTATTGTCATATCTAGATTCTAAATGTCCACAGATCGAGAATATTTCCAGGAAAAAAGTTTTAAAACCCATGCATGAGATTAGAACTATCGAGAGTGAGCAAGATATACAAGATTTTATTATAAAATTATTAAGAGGGTTTACGCTAACTTATGGACAGTGGCGTAAAGAATTTCAATCAAGATTCTTCCCCGTTCATTATTATGGTCTGAATTTTAATCAAGGAATTGCGTTTTCAGATTTAGCTATCCTTTGGAGTTATCAACAACTAGCTAAGAAAGTAAAAAATTTCAAGTTTGATGACTATTATGAGATTCGAACACAGGTTATTAATGAGGCAGTAAATAATTTTAAGAAATCGTCCTTTTCTGGTCTTTTTGATGGTAAAATTGGTACAATCTGGCTCATTTATGAACTTGGGGAGATAGATCGGGCAGTTGAACTTTTTACAACTCATTTTATAGAGATATTTGAGAATTCACAAAATAAAAATTTATATAGTGGGCAGGCTGGAATTTTACTGGTTGGACTGTATTTTCTTAGTAAAGGGGAAATTGATAATAAACTAGGAGAAGAAATACTAATTAGGCTTAGAGAATATACTTTAAATTATATAGAAAATCCAGAAACTTTTTGTAAAGTTGGCGCTAGTGATGTTCAGAGTAATGATCCTTATGAGAATTTTGGTGGATTACTATATGGTCATGCAGGGGTAGCTTGGCTCTTCGGTGAAGCTTATAAATTAACTGGTGAAAGTATCTATAAAAATGGTCTAGAATTGGCTGTAGATAAAGAATTAGTTGCTTATAAAGTAGATAGTAATAATTCATTGCAGTACAGCCAAGGTCATAGATTACTACCATATCTAGCAACTGGAAGTGCTGGCCTGCTTTTACTTATTAATAGAAATAAAGAAATCTTGTCAAGCAAATACTTAAAATATTTAACTTCGTTAGAGAGGGCAACCGATGTAGTTTTTTGTGTATTACCAGGTTTATTTAACGGATTTTGTGGTCTTGAAGTTGCTAATAATATATATAGTGATATCGATGATAACTTTTTAGGACAAAAGAAATTAATTGAACAACTTTATAGATATTTGTGTGTAATTGAAGAAGGATTTGTTATTGCGGGAGATAATGGTTTAAAGATAACAACAGATATTGCTTCGGGATTTGCGGGTGTTGCAATTGGATTGGTATCAATAATGGATAATAAATTGACGATTCTTCCTCAAATATAATATCGAGATACCATTATTAAGGGGTTATACTTGTGAATCAGAGTAATGAAATATTTTTAAATACAATACAGGAAAAAACACACTATAAGAGGTCTATCTCTTCATCATTTCAGGAATTAAAAAAATGGAATTCTTTGATATTTAGGAGAGGGCGATATTGGTACCAATTTGATAATTGGAGTATACCCAATACTGGTGTAATAAAGGAATGGTATGTCGAAGATAATGACTGGATTCCTAAGGTTAGTTCTTCCAGTTTAGACAATTCAAATTCACTTAAAATTGTCTTTGATGTGGAAAAATATACTTTGCCAGATGATAGTATCTTACAGGATGTTAGGATTTCATCTGATGAGAGTTATATAGTTTTGGTTGTATCCTCACTGCATAGCACTAATTTAATTGGAATAAAAAAATATACTATGGAGGAGTTATTTATCATTGAAGATATTTCAGTAGAAAGTTCGTTCTATTTGGGTAAATTCGGTGTTATGTATACTCGCTCCAAAGAGTACGGGAGGCCAAGTAAGTTATTCTATAAATCTTTTGATAGCTTTACAGAAGAGGAACTGTTTGAAGAAAACGAATGCTCTTTTCGATTAAAAATAGTCCACATTGATAGCAACAATTGTTTTGTAAAGTCAGTAGACTTTCAGAAAGGCAGGATTTTTCTATACAGTTTCGACCGGACGGGTTTTGTTAGACACTCTTACACAGAAACGGTAGCCCCAACACCTAGAGATATCGCTCTATTTAGTACAGAAAAAGCACAGTACTTTCTTGGGCTCTCTTCAACTGAAGAAAAGAAAGATCAACTAATTCTAAGGGAAACTTCTTCGGGAGACAGAGTTTCTATTACTATACCATATCAAGATAGGGCTAGAAGAGTTCGCTGTATAGGACGTTATATCCTTTTAGACTGTTCAAACGCAGCGAATTCCGTCTTTTATCTTGCTACATTTAAAAATAATAGTTTGAGGGAATTGAGTGTTAATAAGATAACATTTGATGAAAAGACAACACTTTATGAAAATTCATTTTCTGATCGTGTTCTTCTGTTTTTAGAGAGGAGAACTTTTTACGAAAAAATACTTAGTTTTGATTTAATAGAAAATACATTAAAAACTGAATTTGAAAGACCCATCATAAAATCGAATAACACTAAATATTTTTCTAAGGTGATTTGGACTAAAAAAGACAGTTATGATGTAAGCATACCGATTTCTTTATTTTGGAAAAGTGAAGATACGGATGAACTCCCAAGAAGAAAAAAATGTATTCTAAGTGTCTATGGGGCTTATGGTAAGAATGATAATTCTGATTTAGATGAAATTATGTTATCTATAATAGATGCAGGTTTTATTTATGCTATAGTTCATGTAAGAGGTGGAGGCTATTTGGGAGGTGAATGGTATCGCTCAGGAAAGGCGTTAAACAAATGGAATTCTATCAGAGATTTTATTGAGGGAGTAAATTATTTAAGGGAAAATGATGTGATTGACAGTAAGCGATTAGGTTTAATAACTTCTAGTGCAGGTGGAATAATTGCTGGTGCGGTGTTGAACGAGGAAAAAAATTTATTGCAAAGCATTCTCTTATTTTCGCCATTTATAAATCCTTATGATACACTTCAGAATCCAAATGATCCTCTTTCTAAGACCGAAATAGCAGAGTGGGGAGATATTAGAGACCCTGAAGTAAAGGCTTATATAAAATCATATTCGCCTATGCAAAATATTGAAAAGGCACGAGACTCAAATACTGTTATAGTTAATATTTTGGGTGAGAAAGACCCATATATTAATAATAACGAAGTGATAGAGTGGTCAAAGAAATTAAATTCTATTGGAGTTAAAAGTTTGTTGTATTTAAACAAAGCAGCTGGTCATGGAGGTTTTACTCCATCAGATGTTCCCTTAATGATTGATACTTTAAATTATTTCTTTGAAGAAGTGGGAAGGAATAACTTATGAATTATTTAAAATTTATAAAAAAGACTAAACTTATATTAATGGGGATTTTAATATTTCTATCTTCGTTTAATGGTGTCTTGCTCTCAGGAATTATTGTATATGCAGGTAGTTTAAATCAGACTTCCTCATTTTCTGACGTTCTAAGATTTGGTGCTATAAGTATTCTGGGTTGGTCAGCAATCTATATATCAAATTACTATTTAGAAGTAACGGAAGCATCAATAACAAAAGATATAAATGTAAAAATTAAACAAGGATATTTTAGAGAACAGTATCTTTCTTCTGAAATGGTTAAAGATTACTCATCTATTATTTCAGTTTTGTCAAATGATTTGAGATTAATCGAAGAAAACTATTTTAGACAAATTTTTGAAATAATTTCTTCAATATTGTTGTTCATCGTCTCTCTAAGTTTTATGCTTTATTTAAACTTCCTAGTTTCAATAATATTTATTGTATTATCAGCATTGCCGATTATAGTACCTGTCTTTATGAAGAAGATGTTGTCTAATTCAGCTAATGAGTACTCTAACAGCAATGCAGAGTATACTCACATAATAAAAGAAATTTTTAATGGTTTTAAGACATTAAAATCTTATTCTGTTACTAAAGAAATAATTAGTTTGTCGGATAAAAAGTTGGATAAACTAGAAGATTCTACTTTTAATTTGAAACGATCAGAGGTTCTTTCAAAATTGGTTGCAGTACTAATTGCAGGTTTTTGCTTTCTAGTTCCCTTGGTTGTAGGATGTTATTTTGTAATTTATCATAAAAGCCTTTCTTTTAGTGAACTGATAGGTATTTTCTTAGCAAACGATAAAGTTTTAGGGCCGATACAATCAATTGCCTATTCATTAAATAAGATAAATACAACCAAAGATTTAAGGAAACCGTTTTTAAAATACTTAAGTGGAGAGAAGAATTTTATAGACGCTGAATATGATAATAACGGACTGTATACTTCATCAATAGATGAGATACACATGAAAGATGTTGTATATTCTATTACACCAGAAAATAAATTAAGTATTGATTTCTCATTTAAGGCACCATTTAGGGTGTTATTAACAGGAACTTCTGGTAGTGGGAAAACAACGATTTTAAATTTAATTAATGGTTCTTTAAAGCCACAAAAAGGTTATGTAAATTTGTTATCACATGGGAAAAAGAGTTCAGATTCAATACCAACAGTTGATCAGACACCATATATTTTTGACACTACTATTCGTGAGAACGTAACTTTATTTCAAAATGAATATTTTTCAGATGATCAGATAATTGAGGTGTTAAAAAAGGTAAATCTATATGAAGAATTAGAAAAGATAGATATACTAAATTATCAATGTGGTGAAAATGGTAGTAATTTGTCTGGAGGTCAAAAACAAAAAATAGCTTTAGCTAGAGCTCTGATTAGAAATAATAAAGTGTACTTATTTGACGAAATATCAGCTAATTTAGATAATGATAATTCAAATTCCATACATGATATTCTGTTCAATTTAGGTATTTCATTTATTGAAGTTTCACATCATTATGACTTAAATGACAAGAGATACACTGAGATATATAAATTGGAAAATGGAACACTTTTCAAAATTAAGTGATTGGAGGCAAGAATATGGATAAAGATTATATATTAAAAGTGAAAGGGCTGTATCATCAATTTTCACTAGGAAATAATAAAACGTTACAAGTGCTGAAAAATGTTTCTCTTTCTGCTTCGAGAGGAGAATTTATAAGCATTCTAGGAATTAGTGGTTCTGGAAAGTCAACTTTATTAAAATGTATTTCTAGTTTGCTTGAACCAACAAGTGGGGAAGTAATTTTAAATGGAATCAACCCCTATAAAATCAGAAATGCAAAATTGTCAAGTATAAGACGTAACGAAGTATCTTTTATATTTCAAGCATACAATTTAATACCTTCCCTGCCGGTAATAGAAAATATAGCACTTCCTTTGCGATTATCACAAAAAAAATTAACTATTAAAAGTGTAGAAAACTTACTCAAAAGAATGAAGTTTAATGCTGGCTTAAACGATTTTGTTGGAACTCTGTCTGGTGGAGAACAACAGAAGGTTGCTATAGCTAGAGCGGTTATTGCTGATAGTGATATAATATTTGCTGATGAGCCAACTGGGGCTTTAGACAGCGTTTCTCGTGAAGTAATTTTTGAATTATTGAGAGAGTTAGTAGGGGCGGGTAAGTGTGTAATTATGGTAACGCACGATATAGAATTGGCCTCGAAAACTGATCGTGCATTAATATTGAAAGATGGAAAAATTTTCAAAGAACTTCATAGACCTAGCGGGGAAGAGTTGTATAAAATCTTAGAGGTACAATCAACTACGGAGGGATAGAGATGCTCAGATTAGTTTACTATCAATTTTTACATAATAAGAAACAATGGTTAGGCGTTTCACCAGTAATTTTTGTTTCGAGTTTAGTTATGGGATTGGCTGTTAATGGGGTAATTAATGTTGAGAATAATTCGCAAGTATTTGTCGGACTTCCAGATCCTAAACCAATTTTTATGTTTCCAATAGTATTCGGAGGAGTAACATTATTCTTTGTGCTCTCTAACATAATAAATATGTTGGTTGAAATTTTTAGAGATGATTACGAACTTCTGGAGGTGTTGGGAGCAAGTCGCCTTCAACTATCATTTCTTGTGGGGGGACAGATTTTTATCATTTCCTCGATTATTAGTTTTATTGCATATCTATGCTCTATATTTGTTACGTCAAATTATTATTATTTTTTACAATACTTTTTCGGGGAAAATATATTACCTGATATCCAATTTCAAATGAGTGCTGTTGGATGTATCATTACAGTAGTGTTGATTTCATTTTTAGCCTTTCTAAGTGGTTGCTTTTATACGTTCAAGAAGATTAGAAATAGGAAGAGTTCTAAAATAAGGCATGTTCTTTCAATAGTAAAAAGAATACTGCTATTGGCTGGTTTTAGTGTTATCTGGTTGCTTTCTTTGCAACAAATTTTCCAAGATAGCACAATTTTAGCGAAGGCCCAGATAATATTCAATATTGTAATCTTAGATATTGTGATTATTTATCAATTATCTCCTTTTATACAGTCATGTTTTATCAAACTACTTTCTATAATTATATTTAGAAATAATTTTATGTTCATTGTTTCGAAGTGGAATTTACTATATCGTAAGCCTTATATAAAATCTATCAGTGCTGCAATTACAGGAGCTATATTACTAATTTCTAGTTTTCAAATGATTTCTCAGAATATACTATCTCAATTTCAAGATGACAGTGATTTAGAGCTAAAAGTGGCATTTATTGTATATGTAGGAGCACCAATTTTGATAGTACTTGCAAATATTATTTCAATTGCATTTTTGTCATCTCATCAAGAAAGGATTGAGATTCAGCAATTTGAAATTTTAGGAACTTCTAATTACCAGATGGTTAAGATTAAAGTTGGTGAGGCTATATTTTTGACATTTGTTACTTCATTAATTGCATTTTTACTTAACATTAAAATTATGGCTTTAATATACTACTCTTTAGGGAATATTTTAATAGATGATATGAATCTTTTGGGGTTAATACTTCCAAATTTTATAGTATCTATTATTTTATTTATTTTAATATTTATTACTAAAAGTTCCTATTTTATCTTTAAGAATGCAAAAATTATTTCTTAAAAATTTGTAAGTTTTCGCTATATAAAATAGTTAAATCTATTTTGTATAATTGCTTGCATTTTACTGGTGGAGAGAGTATAATGAGGGTGGATAAAGTACTTAATCCCAAAAATTTAAATAGGAGGAGCTAGCTATGGCAGAAGAAGTATTAAATCTTCAATTAGTATCTGTTCAAGTTGACGAAACAGATGAAGTTGATGGAATGCGATTTAGTACATTCAGTACAAACCGTTGCGGTAACTGGAGTGCTTTTAGTTGGGAAAATTGTTAATTCATTTAAATTGTAAACTTTAGAGATTCTCTGGAGTTATGGATGTCGTTCCAATATGTGCACGTTGGAATGTTAGTGCTTATATGGGGGGAACAGAATCCTCTCTTGATTGAAGACAAGCTAGTCATTAGGCTGGTTTGTCTTTTTGTCTCTTTGTCAACTGTAGTGGGTTGATATAATAGTATTAGTGAGTGGGATAAAAGTTTCATTTAGTTTATTCAGTACAAATTTAACGGGTCAAGATTTATATACTGGTGGTGTTTTTGGGGCTGAGAGAAGTATCTTGATTTTATGTGTGGTTTTTATACTTACAGTTGTTCTGCTCCAAAGAGATTGTAGAGAAGAATTAGCTCATAAAGGAGATTGATTATTTTGATATCAAAAAAATGCACAGGATAACCTGATGCATTTTTTTAGCGACAATGCTTGCTACTTCCTTCTGTCGAATTTAGACAATTTTAAATAAAAGAATGAAATATGCCCTACTGTATTTTTAGACGAAGAACGTTAGTTAATAATACTCAAATTTATTTCAAACTCTTTGATTAATATGAATTTAGCTCGACAGAAAAATAAGAAATGTGATAAAAATTTCAACTACTCTTATCTATAATAAAGCTACCTGTTCTTTGAAAATTGAATCCACTCCGTCTTGATTAGCGTGCCTGTGTAAGTAGGGACTGAGAGTATTTCCCTGTGAAGGGCAACTGGCACAAGACGTGTGTGAGAATTTTCTAACAGACACGGAGTTTATCGTTACCAGACTTAAACGATGCGACAAACTAGATAAAGGAGTTAATCATGAAGGTAGTAAACTTGTATGATTTGAAACAAATGGGAAATAAAGGTGGTTGTACCATCCAATTGATTCATCACTTTCCTTTTGGTATGGGCTTAGGACATCTCAAAAAAGACTACATTGAATTTAAACGTGTTGGTATCGTTGATGGGAAAGCAGTAGAAGTTACTCTTCGAGAACCTTATTCGAGAGATCTACTGCAGGTTGTCAAGTCGATTAAGCAACGTCAGAAATTGATAGCTTATCGTTATAAAGAAGGAAAGCTGCTATTTGTTAAGAAGGAGGCATCAGATGTCCTCTGAACAACAGGAACGAATGGCGGTTCAATATGCTGAGCGTAGTCTTTTATTTACTGTAAAAAGTCTTTTAAAGATTCTAGAATGGTCTAGACGTCAGGCTTTAGCACAGGATTCCGCCTATAAGGTAGGTGTGCAGAAATTAGAAGAATTGCTACAATCTCCTTATTCGATTGATACGATTAATCTGAAAAAAGATTTTTTAGACAAACCAATTGATATAGAGAAATTTAAAGCTTTTTTAGAAAAAGAAGAGATTCCTTTAGCCATAGCTTGGCAAGGGGATTCTCTGCATTTCTACACGAAAGACCGTTCGATTCTGGACAATCATTTAGACCATCTTTTAGAAAAAATGGTTAATGATCCGGAGAAATTAGCTGATTTTACCATGGATAAGTCATTAGATGATGCAATTGATGAAGCTAAATCCCAAATTACCTTTAGACAAGAAGGAGCCGTCAAACAGAAAGAGATGGTGAGATGATGTACAGTGGAAAGAAATTCCTACTATTCTCACTGTTAGGTATCTTACTAGGCTATCTTTTTCATCGTTTGACGCTTTTGTATGATTCCTATACTGGAAATACATTAGATAAATGGACTCATCTTCTGATGGAAGGTCAAGATGAAGTTCTTCAGTCGCCATGGAATGTTTCCTTTACTGGAAAATCCAGTGCTTTTTTTCTACTAGGCTTTGTGATGATGTTGCTGGTTTATCTCTATTTAGAGACTGGTAAAAAACAATACCGAGAAGGGGTAGAATACGGGAGCGCCCGTTTTGGAACTCTAAAAGAAAAGAAGCTCTTTTACGGTAAAGAATTTTCTCATGATACGATATTAGCACAGGATGTTCGTTTGACATTATTAGATAAAAAACCACCCCAATATGATAGAAATAAGAATATTGCGGTGATCGGAGGTTCAGGAAGTGGGAAGACCTTTCGCTTTGTGAAACCCAATCTGATTCAGATGAATAGTTCAAATATTGTCGTGGATCCTAAAGATCACTTAGCTGAGAAAACTGGAAAACTCTTTTTAGAACATGGCTACCAAGTAAAGGTGTTAGATTTAGTCAATATGAAGAACTCAGATGGCTTCAATCCTTTTCGCTATATAGAGACAGAAAATGATTTGAATCGCATGCTGACGGTTTATTTTAATAACACCAAAGGCTCTGGCTCCCGTAGTGATCCATTTTGGGATGAAGCTTCTATGACTCTGGTACGAGCTTTAGCCTCCTACTTGGTCGATTTCTATAATCCTCCTAAAACAAGAGAACAGCTCATAGAAGAAAGTCGTTTAAGTCAAACAGAATACCAAAACTTGTTGAAACGTCAAAAAAAAGAAGTGGAAGAGCGAAAAAAACGAGGGCGTTATCCAAGTTTTGCTGAAATCTCAAAACTCATTAAACACTTATCCAAGGGTGAAAACCAAGAAAAAAGTGTCTTAGAAATTCTATTTGAAAATTATGCTAACAAGTATGGAACTGAAAATTTTACCATGCGAAATTGGGCAGATTTTCAAAATTATAAGGATAAGACTCTGGATTCTGTCATAGCTGTAACCACTGCTAAATTTGCCCTCTTCAATATTCAAAGTGTCATGGATTTGACCAAAAGAGATACCCTTGATATGAAGACATGGGGCCAGGAAAAATCAATGGTTTACTTAGTTATCCCAGATAACGATAGTACCTTTCGCTTTCTTTCAGCCCTCTTTTTTTCAACCGTATTTCAAACCCTAACAAGACAAGCAGATATTGATTTTAAGGGTCAATTACCTCTTCATGTGAGAGTTTACTTAGATGAGTTCGCAAATATCGGAGAAATCCCAGATTTTGCTGAACAAACCTCAACAGTCCGTTCTCGAAATATGAGTCTCGTTCCTATTCTTCAAAATATTGCCCAACTTCAAGGGCTCTATAAAGAAAAAGAAGCTTGGAAAACCATTTTGGGGAACTGTGATAGCTTAGTCTACTTAGGTGGTAATGATGAAGATACCTTTAAATTTATGAGTGGCTTACTCGGTAAACAAACCATTGATGTTCGAAATACTAGTCGTTCCTTTGGCCAGACAGGTTCAGGATCCCTTTCTCATCAAAAGATTGCTCGTGATTTAATGACACCTGATGAAGTCGGAAATATGAAACGGCATGAATGCTTGGTTCGAATTGCCAATATGCCTGTCTTTAAAAGCAAAAAATACAATTCCACTAAGCATCCAAACTGGAAATACCTAGCCAATCAAGAAAGCGATGAACGGTGGTGGAACTATCAAATCAATCCTTTGAATCAAAGACAAGAAAATCATCTTGAAGGCCTTAGAATTCGTGATTTAACTTTTGAATCTAGTTTAAAATAAAAATAGAAAAGAGGAAATAGATGATTACGCATTTTAAAGGTTTTGTTTATGGAGTAGACGCAAGTGCTATGTTTGCACAAGCTATGTCTTTGTTACAGAAGGGATTGATTGCGGTTGGTGCCTTTCTCGTTGTTGTGGGGATTGTCAATCTTGCAACCAACATTAAAGATGGTGGACCAGGTGTTCGGAATGCCATTCTTGAAATTGTCGGTGGAGTTATGGTCGGGGCTGCTGGAGCCTTTGTAACCCAGATTTCAATTTAGGAGGATAGACAATGACATGAATCTTAGTTTAGTCTCACCCTTTGTTTACCTTGCATCTGAAAAAATATCAGCTGAAAATTTATTTGAAGGATTTAATGTAGATTTACAATCTACGGTAGATCTGATTAAATCTCTATCTAGCTACAATCCAACTGTTTGGACTTATATGTCTAGTATTACTAAAAGTGTTATGCAACCTCTTGGAGTTGCGATTTTATCAGTTGTTCTCATCCTAGAATTTTCGAAGATGGCTAAGAAAATTGCTAACTCTGGTGGAGCGATGACCTTTGAAGCATTAGCCCCGATGTTGATTAGTTATATTATGGTCGCAGTTGTAATTACCAACACGACCGTCATTGTAGAAGCCATCATCGGGATTGCGAGTCATGCCATTGAACAAGTGGCCTCGATTGTGGCTCACGGTGGGGCAAAGTATGATACCATCTCTGGATTAAAAGGGTCAGGATTTATTGGCCGGATGATTGTGGGATTTTTCGCCCTCCTCATTTGGCTTGTTCGGATAGTAAGTGCAGCCATGGTTAATCTTTTGGTATCTATTCGATTTATTCAACTCTACCTTATGATCCCATTTGCCCCTCTTACGATTCCAACATTTTTAAGTGATGAATGGAAGTCTATTGGTATTGGCTATTTAAAAAATATTATGGTCTATGCGGTACAAGGGGTTCTTATTTTTCTGATTGTTTCTCTTGTTCCTTTATTTGAATCTGCTGGGAAAATAGCTGTTTCAAATGGTGCAGGAGTCTTGCAATCACTTGCGATTATGTTTGGTAGTTTGGTACAAGCTATCTTACTGATTATTGCCCTCGTTGGTTCTCAACGTACGGCTCGCTCAATTTTAGGTATGTAATTAGATAAAGGCTAGGAAGTGATTGCTTCTTAGCCTTTTTAGAAAGGAAAGTCATGAATACACGTGTCTTTAAAGACATTTCAAAATACCAACACAGGGCTTGGTTAGGCTTCACTACAAGGCAAATCATCTTTGTTTTACCAGCCTTTATTGTCACAATTATTGTTTTGGGCTTGAATCTCTTTTTCTGGCAATTTGGAGATTGGTTTGTTTACGGTTTTGTGTTTGCCTTTACCATCCCCCTTATGCTTTTTGGAGTCTATAAACCCAATGATTTATATTTTGAACATTATTTGAAATACCGTCTTCATTTTGAATTAACGGTTCCCCTACGCACAATTACAGGAAAGAAAGGACCTGAACATGAAAAGAAAATCAAATACATTAAAGAAACAAAAAACTTCAATGACTAATCAGAAAGAAGTAGTTAAAGGAAAAAAAGAGGAAGTGTTACCATCAACGGCTAATACTCTTTCCTATCAAGCCCTGTATCAAAATGGTCTGATGCAGGTAAAAGAAGATTATTTCTCACAAAGCTATTTACTTGGTGATGTCAATTACCAGACCGTTGGTTTAGAAGATAAGGGCGCAATCATTGAGAAGTATTCTGATTTGATTAACTCTCTAGATGACCAAACCAACTTCCAATTGACTATCTTTAATAAAAGATTGAATTTAGAAAAATTCAGACAAAGTGTTTTGTATGAGGAAAAAGAAGATGGATATGATACCTATCGTAAAGAATTGAATCGGATGATGAATCAGAATTTAGACAGTGGTGAAAATAATTTTTCAGCTGTGAAACTGATTAGCTTTGGTAGAAAGGATTCTAATCCCAAACAAGCTTATCGTTCCTTGTCTCAAATTGGAGAATATTTCAAGAGTGGTTTCTCAGAAATTGATGCTCGATTTGAATCCTTGGCTGGAGAAGAGCGTGTCAACTTGTTGGCAGATATGCTTAGAGGAGAACACCATCTTCCTTTTTCTTACCGTGATTTAACCAGATCTGGTCAGACAACTCGTCACTTCATAGCGCCTAATCTCTTGGATTTTAAAAACAAGAATTACCTACAAATCAATGACCGCTTATTACAGATTGTCTATGTGAGAGACTACGGCATGGAATTAGGGGATCAGTTTATTCGAGACCTCATGCAAGGAGATTTGGAATTGATAGTGAGCCTTCATGCTCAAAGTTCGACTAAGGCGGATGCTATGAAGAAACTACGAACAAAGAAGACCTTAATGGAATCCCAAAAGATTGGGGAACAACAAAAACTTGCTCGTACAGGTATCTATTTGGAAAAAGTAGGCCATGTTTTAGAAAGCAATATCGATGAAGCTGAGGAACTCTTAAAAACCATGACCGAGACAGGAGATAAACTATTTCAAACAGTCTTCTTGATTGGTGTTTTTGGTCAGGATGAAGAAGAACTTAAACAAGCACTAGATACGATTCAACAAGTGGCCGGCTCAAATGACCTAATGATTGATAAACTTCCATATATGCAAGAAGCAGCCTTTAATAGTTTGCTGCCATTTGGTTGTGATTTTTTAGAGGGAGTATCACGGAGTTTATTAACGTCCAATGTAGCAGTGAACTCACCTTGGACTTCAGTAGATTTACAAGACCGTAGTGGGAAATATTATGGTATCAATCAAATATCAAGTAATATTATTACCATTGATCGTAGCCTATTAAATACACCGTCTGGTCTGATTTTAGGAACATCTGGAGCTGGGAAAGGGATGGCAACCAAGCATGAAATTATCACGACCAAAATCAAGGAATCTGGTGAAAATACTGAAATTATCATCGTGGATCCAGAAGCAGAATACAGTGTCATTGGACGAGCTTTTGGTGGAGAAATGATTGATATTGCGCCTGATTCCCAAACCTATCTCAATGTCCTTGACTTGTCTGAAGAAAATATGGATGAAGATCCTGTAAAGGTAAAATCAGAATTTCTTTTATCCTTTATCGGCAAGTTATTGGATAGAAAAATGGATGGAAGAGAAAAATCGATTATCGACCGAGTCACCAGACTCACCTATCAGTCATTTAAAGAGCCTTCTTTGGAAGAATGGGTATTCGTCTTGAGTCAACAGCCAGAAGAAGAAGCGCAGAATTTGGCACTTGATATGGAACTGTATGTTGAAGGTTCTCTTGATATTTTTTCTCATAAGACCAATATTCAAACAGGATCCAATTTCTTAATCTATAATGTTAAAAAGTTAGGAGATGAGCTGAAACAAATTGCCCTTATGGTTGTTTTTGATCAGATATGGAATCGTGTCGTTCGGAATCAAAAATTAGGGAAGAAGACCTGGATTTATTTCGATGAGATGCAGCTTCTCTTATTAGATAAATATGCCAGTGATTTCTTCTTTAAATTGTGGAGTCGTGTCAGAAAATATGGAGCCAGTCCGACTGGAATAACTCAAAACGTCGAAACCTTATTGTTAGATCCAAATGGTAGACGGATTATTGCAAATAGTGAATTTATGATTCTCCTCAAGCAAGCAAAAAATGATAGAGAAGAATTGGTTCAACTCTTAGGCTTGTCAAAAGAACTCGAAAAATACCTAGTCAATCCAGAAAAAGGGGCTGGACTAATAAAAGCTGGTTCAGTTGTCGTTCCCTTTAAAAATAAGATTCCTCAAGGTACTCAATTGTTTGATATCATGAGTACGGATCCTGATAAAATGGCTTCTAATTAAGGGGAAGGCAAATGAAGGATAAAAGAGAAATCATACGTGCCCGAAAGGCATTTAGAAGAAGTCTAAAAGATGAGAAGAAATTCTTGAAAAAAGGAAAGAAGGAGGTAAGGAAACAGAAAAAAGATTCCGCTGTACTGGATGAAAAAGCATGGAAAAAAGAGATAAAAGAAAAGCTAGAGGAGATGAGAGAAGCTTCAAAGGCTAGAGTAAAACAAGCAAATGAAGACTACAATCACATCCTTCAAAATACTCCTCCATCTCTTTTGAATCGAAAAGAATTAAGAGACAGACGATTGCCTCATGCTAGGAAACGATTGAAAATAGCTAAGAAGCAATTTAGAGAAGCAAAGGCACAGTCAAAAGAAGAAAGAAAAGAGAGTCGTAAAGAAAGAAAAACCAATCAAAAATTTCTCTACGGTCAGGAATCGAAACAAAAATCTAATTTTTTCTTTCAAGGGAAGAGTTTAGAAGAATTAAAAGCTAAGAAAGAAGTCAATGCTGCTAAAGAAAATTTAAAATCTACTAAACAAGCCTATAAATCCAAAAAAGTCAGTAGGAAAGCCAAAACTTTTCTTTATGTCCTTGGACGTGAAGGTGGAGAGTTAGCTTCAGAAAATGAAGATTTAGAAGGCTATCGCACACTTCAAGAGACCATTAGAAAAGGGAAACGCTACAGTCGGCTTTCTTATAATCTGGGGAAAGCTAGTGTCAAAACAGGACAAGCAACAGGTCGTTTTACCAAGAAAAGACTGACCAACACAAAAGAGCGATACCATCATTTTAAGGCTGGAAAAGGATGGAAACTAGCGAAAGATAACCCAAGTTCCTTTAAAAATCAGTTTCGAAAATTAAAGAAACAAGGTCTAACCAGTGTCCGAAATATCTATCAAAAACTAAAAGCAGCCTTTTCCTTCTTTACATTTGCGGCTGGAAATCCTGCAACCTGGATAGTTGGAGGAATAGTCTTTCTTCTTTTACTTATGATGAGCTTCTTTTTAGGATTTTCATCTGCTAGTTTGATTCAACAAGATGAATTTGAATTAACAAAAGCTTATACCCACCTAACTTGGGAAGACGCAGAACATACTCGTACAAATGACAAAGGAATTACTTATTACACAAAAGTTGATGATGTGATGGGGTATATGAACTTTAAATTCCATGACTATGAGTTACACAAACCAGTTCACTTATTTAGTTCAGAAACTTACAAGGATTATCTGTCTACTTTGTGGCATGATTTAAACGATGGGGAAGATTTGAAATCCATGCAAGACCTCTATGAAACTCCTAAGTATAAACTCTCGAAAGACGATCAAGAGGAAATGAAGGAACTAAAAGAAGAGGGCGTCTATGCTTCCATGCAGGAATTGGACAATCCATTTGAGGGGGAAAGCAACGAAGATAGTCTAACCATGACTTATCGTTATGGATACTATGATTTAGATGGGAATCCTACTCTTCAGGAGTACATTCTACTAGAAGCAAAGGCTCACCAAACGATTGTCGCACCAATGGATGGAGTTGTATCTCTAGATGGCGACAATGTTATTCTCACTAACGGAAAAGGAGAGAATGAGAGTCGATTGACCTTGTATTCTATTCATAATGGCCGTGCGATTGAGGGGACAAGAGTCCTAACGGGTGATATTATTGGTGAAACACCAGACGATACAGGTTTGAAAGTTTCCTATCAAAAGTATAAGAACAAGAAAGAAAAATTGGTGTATGTCAATCCGCAATTTTATTTTCCAAAGGTCATTCAACTTCAGACAACTATCTTACCTGCTATTGGTCAGTTTGGTGGGGATGAGTTTGAACGTGCAAAACATATTTATGAGTTTTTGAAATCTCAAGGGGCAAGTCCCCAAGCCATTGCGGCAATTTTAGGAAATTGGTCGGTAGAATCTTCTATTAATCCTAAACGAGCTGAAGGAGATTACTTATCTCCTCCTGTTGGAGCTACCGATTCCTCATGGGATGATGAAAGCTGGTTAGCGATTGGAGGGCCAGCCATTTATAGTGGTGCTTATCCTAATATTCTTCATAGAGGTTTAGGTTTAGGTCAATGGACGGATACCGCAGATGGGTCAACACGTCATACGGCTTTATTGAATTATGCACATAGCAAAAATAAGAAGTGGTATAATTTAGACCTCCAACTTGATTTTATGCTTCATGGGGATAGTCCTTACTATCAAAGTTGGTTAAAGGATTTCTTTAAAAATACGGGCAGTGCAGCCAATCTCGCCCAACTCTTTCTGACCTATTGGGAAGGAAATTCTGGTGACAAACTACTGGAAAGACAAACCAGAGCAACGGAATGGTATTACCAAATTGAAAAAGGCTTTAGCCAAACAAACGGAGGACAGGCAAAAAGTGATCCACAATCCCTTGAAGGGGTTCGTGGGGACTTGTATGATCATTCTGTTCCTGGTGGTGGAGATGGTATGGCTTATGCCTATGGACAATGTACATGGGGTGTTGCGGCTCGTATGAACCAGTTAGGATTAAAGCTAAAAGGTAGAAATGGAGAAAAGATTTCAATCATTAATACCATGGGAAATGGTCAGGACTGGGTTGCGACAGCTTCAAGTCTTGGTGGAGAAACGGGTTCCACACCAAAAGCAGGTGCTATTGTTTCTTTTGTAGGAGGTACACATGGGACACCAGCAGACTATGGTCATGTGGCTTTTGTCGGTGCGAGACGTTTCTAACTGAAAAGGTTAGACACGTTCTTGAAAAATCAACCTGATAATCAGGTTAAATTTGAATAGAATGGAGAACTCTTATCTTGAAAATTGGAATGAAGGGGTAACGACCTGAAACGATTTCTCTAATACTCCGACATGCGTTTATCTTGTGCAAAGGTAAAGGTTTGAAGCTCGGTGAAGTCGGCTGAAAGATACCGTCATTCTTAAGGACTTAAGAATCGAAAGTGTTCCAGA